>DAOUTV010000095.1 GCA_030668505.1 Desulfobacterales bacterium
AGACTTTATGTCGCCATTATTACGAGTGTCATATGGGGCTTGACACTTATCATCATATTCAGTTTTCACATGGCGACACAGCAAGGCGTGAAACCCTACAAGGTCGTTCTGGAGCATGTAACCATTGTGGTGCTGGTGATAATCATCACCCACTACGTGGGGAAATGGATAGCTACCATTTGTTTTTAGAGGGATCTGAAAAAAGGAGGTTTAGGCAACGCAGGCAGAACCGCTCGCTACGATCATCATTTATCGTCATGTATGATGGTTGGTTTGGAAACGATGGGCTTGGGAATCTTGGCCTCAGGAACGATTACCCCGGCATTTGCCTTTTGTTCCCAATCGGTCACGTCCTTTTCCTGGAGAAAAAGTGAGGCATTGCCGTGACAATTGTTACAGGTTTTGTTCTGCGGGGTCATCCGTTGAATATTGTGAGGTGTATCAAACTTCCAGGTAGGAAGTTTATCAAAATCACTCAGCCCGTCCTTTACATAAAAATCAAACAGCTCCGGATCGGCTGGTGGGTGACGCAAAACCACATAGTTATATGGCCTGTCCTTTGTCTTCTTGGGGTTGAGGCCTATTTTAAATAACATTCTCGTTTCGCCGGACTTGGAACAAGCAACGCCCTCTTTATCGGTTCCTACGTGGCAATTAAAGCAGTGCTTGTTGGCCACCGCATGGCAAACCTGGCAGGCAACCTTATCCCTGTGAATCGTGTGTGGGTTGGTCCCGGGTTTTTCGAATATTGTATCCGGGTGGCACTTCTTGCACCTAGGCCTTTCTGGGAGATCGAATCTAGTGTCTACATTCGTGGCATCTGCATGCATCTCCTTCCCAGTATGGCAGTCTATGCACGTCATATCTGCTTTTGCATAATGAACATCAGCAGGATACTCATCATTTGCCCCGGTAAACTCGCTGTGGACCCGCCCGCTATGGCAACCAGCGCAGGTCGTGTCCATGCTAGGTTTTTTCTGAAAAAGATGTCCGGCCAGAAAACCACCCCCTATGTAATCCGGGCGGCTGACATGGCACTGTCCGCAGCTTGCATGACAGGCACTGCAATGCTTTTCTTTGGCCCGGCAAACCTTCTCCAGTACTCCTTTATCCTTTTTGTTGGCACGGATCTTAATAACCTTTTCAAAGGGGGCCAACGTATAGTGGAGGCTGTTTTTTGCTGTGGACACGATGTC
Source organism: Desulfobacterales bacterium (assembly GCA_030668505.1). Classification (GTDB taxonomy): domain Bacteria; phylum Desulfobacterota; class Desulfobacteria; order Desulfobacterales. Next base: position 1,197 of record DAOUTV010000095.1, read on the forward strand.
TGCGTGGCATTCGCCGCATACCTTTTCAGCATCAGGAAAGGTTGGGTCTCTCAAAATTCCCCTATGGGCAGTCTGCCGGTTCGGAGCTTTGGGATCCCCCCTATGACACGCCTCACATGCGATTTCCCCATGCTTGGTCTTTAAAAAGGTAGGGTTGACATAAATTTTTTCGTAAGACTCCAACGGAGCCAGTTGTCCAGCTCAACCTTCACCAAGCGTCTCAGCCGGAGATGTCTCAGCCGATTTGTCAAGCTTGGGCCTGACCTGTTCGATCTCCCAACTCAGGAGGATCATTCTTTTCATATCGGTATGACAGACAACACATTCACTCTTGGCTTCGGCGATTTCTGCCTTCGCATACACAGTAGTGAGACCAAGCAAGGCCGAAACAGCTAAGACAGCCATTAGGCGCTTAGCTGTGAAATTGGTCTTTTTTTCTGGCAGAAGACTTTTTCCCATGTTCGTAAAACCTCTTGAATATTTGAAGGCTAAATCCGAAATTCGAATATCGAAATCCGAAACAATTTTCCAATTTCAAAAATTCAGATGACCGAAACAGATGGCTAAACAAACTGAAGTGAACTAAAGTGTCCAAAGCTAATTGTTTTGAACATTTGGAAATTCGTATTTGCTTCGGATTTCGTATTTCGAGCTTCGGATTTTCCGGCTTGTCCGGCTTTGTAGCTTTTCTTATGCAAGAGGTTCTTCATAAGCCTGAGGCCGATGTCATTAACTTAAGCTCAAAATCCCCCCCCCTTTTTTAAAGGGGGACCTTAAGGGAACGGTTCTTAAGTTAATGACATTTAGCCCGAGGCTATTTTAGGCAGGGAAGGATGTCAAGGCAAAGAGAGCGAGCATGAAACATGTTTGAATGGCTCAAGAGACATATGGACAAGATCACCAGCCCAACCCTTGATTGGGTACAGGTTGAAGTAACAACCAGTTGTAATGGGTCCTGTATCTATTGTCCCCGCACCTTGATGAGCAAACGTTGGGCAAACAGGCACATGCCCATAGAGCTGTTTGATGAATTGGCCCCCTTTCTCAGACATACGGACCTGGTTTACTTACAAGGGTGGGGAGAACCGCTTCTTCAAAACGATTTGTTTGAGATGGTCAGAATTTGCAAGGACCGAGGGAAACGCGTCGGTTTTACCACAAACGGAATGCTTCTTACTGAGGATACAATTCGAATATTAGTTGACTTGCAGTTGGACATCATAGGAATCAGCCTTGCCGGCACTACCGCAAAAACCCACAACCGGATCCGCAAAGGGACCGATCTTAATAAGATTATTGCCCACCTTGAACGACTATGCGAGATCAAGGCTGAAAAGAAAACCGAGATCCCGGCAGTGCACCTTGCCTATCTCATGCTCAAGTCCAATTTTCATGAAATCAAAGAGATTCTCCCACTTGGGAAACGAGTAGGCGCAAAAGAGATAATAGCCAGCAACCTGACCCTGATCGTTGATCCGAAACTTTCCCCGGAAGCGGTCTTCAACGATACAGTGCGCATGGACTATTATCGCAACACACTGGATGAGATCAGACACAAAGCAGCTCGTGAGAACATCGTTTTTGACTATCATGGTCCCGGTCTTGACGATGCCTCTCTCTGCTGCCGTGAGAATGTCCACCGTGCCTGCGTGATCAATGTTGAAGGCGAAGTCGTCCCATGCGTTCTGACCAATCCGGTTCTCCCTTCCTATTACATCTTCAAAAATCAATCCCTTCCGCTAAGAGGAATGTCGTTTGGCAACATAAGAAACGAAAGCTTGACCCGGATCTGGAACAAGAAGGAATACGCCGGATTCAGAGCCCTCTTTGATCCTGAGACAGCGAGAAAACCTGAGCAAATTCGGTCGGACATGCCTCAATGCTGCGTAAGATGCTACAAAAGGTTTGGGGCATAGGGTACTTGAAGATAAGCTGTAGATTTGGAGATACGGACGCCTTCCTATCTTACATCACCGTCTGACCTGCTACGAAGCGAAAGCTAAAATCCAGCATAATGTACGATAAGGAACAACAAAAAAAATATAAAGCCGGCAGCTTCTGCTATGACAACAAGGAGGACTATCCTCCTGCCGGCAGGGCTCATCTTGAGCCACACTTTGTCCATGAAAAACTTCCAGAGTTTACTTGCTGACGTATTCTTATTTTGCAGCATAAGGTACCAGGCCACACTCTTAAGCCAGGAAGTGAGCTCTCGACGCTCTGTTTCAGATGGTTCGTTTTCTATAACCTCCTTTTGCTGAAGGAGAGATCTGTCCCCTTTGTCCATGAAATGTATTGTGATATGTTTTGGTTTTTTAGCATTCAAGCGAACGGACAAAACATCCTCATCTATAAACTCCTCAACAATACCGTCATAGCTTACTGCCTCTTCACTACAATCATATCTCACCTTAAGGGCAAACCGATGCCCCTTTTTGATATGATGAACTCCTTCAACGGACAAGACCTGCCATTCCGGGTTCAGCCTAAACCACTTCTCAAGTCCGTAAAAGAAGGGAAATACTTTTGCCTGTGGAAGCGGTATTTCTATACTAGCAGATAAGTTCATGTTTTGACTGTCTATCTGACAAAGACAACAGGCTTCTTGGCCTTCTTGAAAACTTTTTCGGGCAGATTGTACGATCCAAAACGCGACCGCCAGTCGCCGAGCAACCTCGAACCCATAACAACCAGGTCGTAGCCACCCTCTTCCATTTCCTGTAAAATCTCTTCTTCGGGACTGCCGTAGCGCATCTTCGCTACGACTTGAACTTCTTGATTGCGCGCCTTCTCCTGAAATTTCTTTAATGCCGTATTACCCTCGTCACGTAATGTTTTATCGATGTAATCCCTGTATTCATCTCTACCCACAGCATACAACTCATTGGCAAACTTCTTTAAAAGCGGGTTTACAACATAAACAGCACATATGAGTGCACGTGCACCTTTTGCTATACCAATAGCAAAGCCTTCAGCCTTATCTGTTTGTTCCTCGCCATCCGTACAGAGCAGTATCTTCCGTATCTCCATTATCGCCCTTTGACAAAGAACACCTCTGTCCCAATGAGCATGACTACAATAGCCGAGAGTACGGCCTTGAACAAAGCAGCAGAAACGCCAATAACAAAGGCCTTGCCACCCGCTTTCTTCAAATCCTCAAAGGCTATGTTCAAACCAACCCCCGCAAAACCTATGGCAAAAAATATCTTGAGAAACTGCTTTCCAAAAATGTACTGGTGTTCCTTTGTAAAGACCCCAAATTCATTTAAGGTCACCATGGCAAAAAAGCCAAGGATAAATATGGGAAATTTGTCTACAACGACTTGCCATGTATTCATTTTCTTCCTTGGCTCTTCTGCAGATGCCCCTTTGATTAGATAAAACCATATACAATAAAGGACAACAACGGGGATAAACCCAACCCTGACAATGTTGATTATGTTTGCGGTCAGAAGCGCATCATGCCCGTACCATGAGGCCGCAGCAACAAGTTGGGCAGTATTCAAAATAGATGTTCCAACCCATGCACCAAAAACAGGTTCAGACATGCCAAGGGCCTTCCCGATATATGGAAAGGTAAATAGAGCCGCCGTACCAAAGAGGAGTATGGTCCCGACAGCATAAAAGAAGTCCGTCGGTTTTGCTTTCACGATAGGAGCCGTGGCCACGGCGGCTGAAACCCCGCAAACTCCTGTGCCAGCAGCCATTACGCCGATCAACCCCTTGTCTAGTTTCAGCTTTTTGCCTAAAACAGACACAAGAACTACGGTCCCGAAAATGAATACGATGACTAGCAGAAGGGCAACCAATCCCACCTTAAAAAGATTTGACCATACATAATAGCCACCGAGCAACACGATGCCCGGCTTGATGATAGGCCTGGCAAGCACAGTGCCTGGCTTAAACAGATCCGGGATGCCGACCGTATTTCTTATGAGCATTCCACCCAAAAGGAGAACAGCCACATAGGTAAGTTGGAACTGGATCATTTTCTCGCCAAATTTGAGTTTGAAAGGAATTTCCTTGGTCGTAACGAGTGATTCATAAACATCTTTTTCCAGGATATATGGTTTTTTAGGTGCCCCCTTGGCCACGCCTTGCTTGTAGAGAGCCAATTGCCCCTTATATCTTTCTTCACGTTTTGCCTTGTATTCATCAAAGCCAAACGGAGGTTCCCCTTTTGCATTTGCCTTCAAAATCTTCTGACACTCTTTATAGTCTTTTTGCCATCCCTTTATAGAATGATCCCATTGAAGGGCTAACCAACCTAAGATCATACACAGGATTAAACCTGGAATGTATTTTAGTAGGCCCCCTTGTGACGTCGCTGACATCTAATCACCTCCCCTCAAAAAAATAGCGACACAAATGTTTTCTTCGTTATAATTCCGGTCAACGCCAAGATCACGGTGATAGCGGATATAATGAGGACCCAGATATCCTCCTTCCTCTCCTCCGAGAATAGTTTTTTGGCCTTTTCTTCCAGCTCTCTGGTTTCTTCGTTCATCTTAGACCTCCTGTACACGTCTAAAAGAGTGCAACATAATGGAGCCCAACCATTTTGCCGAACTTGGCTTCGGCCAGTTTCTTGAAATCTATCATGATCCCGATAGTCGTAAAGGTCAACATGAAGAATAACTTCCACATACTCTTTTCTATAGCTACTGCCTCCATCTTGGTATTAGGAAGCATGTCCAGAAGAACGAACAATATGCCCAGGTAAACAATCCATGTGGCAACGTATCCCAGAACGAACTTCGGGAATCTATGCCACACCTCTGACTTCCTTTCAATTACCTCTCATGGCTCAGCCCCTGCGAACTCGTCTTCGGCCTCATCAACGCCCATGGGCCCAGTTTGTTATCTAGTGCCCATCCACGAATCGTAAAAACTCAATGGGCACAAGCGTAAGTTTCCAATTCAGAAATGAGTAATTTTCCGCAAGGTCAAGGAAAACAAGGGGTTGCGCGGAGGCGTACCGAGGTACGTCGCACAAGCAACCACGCAGTTTGACGCCAAGATTGCGGAAAAGGGCCATTTATGGATGGAAACTATCTATACAAACTTCTTCTGTTGTAGAGGGTTACCCTCCCACTTGAGCAAGCTGTTTCCGCAGTTCCACCAGTTCCTGGATGAGCTGTTCTTTTGTTTTGTCTTCATCTCTCATCTTGTGTACCCCCTCAAACAGAGGAAAATCTCTCCCAACCTACTGAAATTATGAAATTTCTTGGTTTTTTCAAAGGGCAGCACAAAAACTTGGTAATGTCTCTTTTTCGACGCAATAAGAGTTCGTTACACCCGTAGTGGGCAACTGTCAAGAAAATTTGTGTCAAGAAAATTTGGGATAAACAGGTTGATAAAATATTGTATTTTCGGTAATGTAATAGTTGTTTAATGTAGCTATCACCAAAGTGCACAGGGCGGCTGCATCTGTTCTGTGCAACTTTGTCTTGGAGGTTCTGCTGTGTCCCTGAACGAAAGCCCTGACTGCAAGGTTGAAAATATCATTCGCGCGGATGCCACTGAGGTTGTCGCGGTAGCCTCGGCACACCTTGAAGATGAACAGATGCAGTATTTCCTGCGCAACCAGGACT
>DAOUTV010000179.1 GCA_030668505.1 Desulfobacterales bacterium
CATGGAAAAGCAACCTAATCATGAGATCTGTTGCAGCGCCGGTTTCTCTTTCAATCCACTTGCCTGCTTCAAACCTTTCTTGCATTAAGCCTTCCATCCAGGCCCGCATTTTTTGGATTTCCACATCATCATGTTCTTCAATGGTTTCCTCCCTTATTTTTGCCAACGCGTGAAGTTGTTGTGGGTCGAAAATATCAAGGTAAACCTTTAAGCTGTCAAGTATACTTTTGTGTGAGGCGAGGTGTCTTTTCAAAACCTCTATTTGGCCCTTTTGATACCATCCCAAAATTACTATCCCTATAATGAGTATGATAGTACTTGCTATTTCCATTCAAATTTTCCTTTCCGTGATTTCTGCAATTACCCCAAAAAGCACAAAACCCTGCTCTCTGAGTGAGAAACGGGGTATTGGTATACAGTTCATGGCATCCCTGTTGTTAGAGTTTACAAAATATCTCAGAATCGCGAGGACGATATCACAAAGCATCGATTCCAGTCAAGGATGTTCAAGGGTTAGCATGTTTAGGCTGGAATCAAGCTAAAAAACGAATTGAAGAAAGCCCTTGGTGCGGGCAATACACCAAGGGCTGGATGCGGGTAGCACATTACGCAGCTACATAAATACCTCTAGCAGCCCTCTTGATTTTTCCCTGCTTGGATGCTCTCATGAGAATATTCCTGATTTTTTTATCTTCAAACCCCGTCTTTTTTATCAGCGTTGGAGCCTCAATGCCTTTCTTCGCCCTCTTAATGATGTTGATAACCTGGTCAGTGGCAGTTAACGCAGCGCCTTTCTTTTTTGCAGGAGCCCTTTTCTTGGGTTTAGTCTTGGCTTTTGGTTTTCGTTTCACAACAGGTTTAGCTTTTTCAAGCTTGTCAACCGCCTTCACGACCTTTTCCGTTTTCTTCATGAGTGCTTTGAGTTCCCTGGTTACAGCCAACAGATCTTTTTTCAACTGTTTCATTTACGCTTTCCTCCTTTTTAGGGTGTGTTTGAAATTTAAGCTGTCCTGACATTTCTTGCCGCATTTGAAGGGGGCAACTTCTTGGGTTTCACGTAGGCGGGTTCCCATGTATAGGGTTTATGCCTTTCTATAAGCCATTTCAAAACCTCAGATCGCGTTCGAGGGCAAGGCGAGGGCCGATGATAAAGCGCAGCATACACGGGAGTTTGTGAGCATTTTGAAGAGGCCCTCAACACAGCCATCGGGCGCTGGATGGGGTTTTGAAATGGCTTCTAAAGTCCTCCTGAGAGGTTGATTAGAAAGGGACCATACAAGGATTTGTGAAGAAAGTCAATGAATATTGATCACTTGTACAGGAATGTAAATGTATTGTGTAGGAGCGGACTCGATATACAAGCTGGCGTTATTAGGGATTAGCAATGCATGAGTGTTTGCCGTGCAGCTGTATCATTAGTTCGTGGGAGAAAAATCAGAGCAATGTGTCTTGTCTTTACTCACCTTCGCCAGAATGCCCCGTATTGCCTTTATTCTTCGGGCAACTGCCCGCCTTAGTTGTTGCTCAAGTAGATTTGGCTAGAGACTCCCCGACTCTATATAAGGTATCCATCAAATGACCTAAGCGTCCACGCAATTCCTTATATCCATCTGCCGTCAATTTTCCTTCACACAATTGGACAGCTTTAAGGGCCTCTTCTATTTTCTCAAGTGCCGCATCGGTAAGATTACTCGAGTGGCCCTTACTTCGCATTTTCTTTTCCATCCGTGCTGCTTTATACTTCCAAAAGAATCGACGGTTTCGTAAAAAGTCAATTTGCCTCACTCAGTGAGTAAAATCCGACTTATTACAGAAAGCTAAACACTTAAGCTGACCTGTTTTTTCTTAAAAAAACGATCGCAGCAACAATTAGCACGGCGAGCAAGATAAGCACAAGCGAGAGGGTGTGAGTGGAGGCCGTTGAAGGCGAGGAAGCGCTGGATTCCTTTGTTGAACTTGATGAATTTGAGGATTCTGATGAAGCCGAGCCAGAACCTATAGAAGAAAAGCTTGAAGAATCTGACAAGCCTCTTTTGACTGAAGTCTTATCGCCGTTTCCTGTGGATGAGCCGGATCCGCCAAAAGACATGCCTCTTCCGGAGGCCGAATCACCACCTCCTGAAGACGAGCTGCCTCCGCCTCCAGAGGCCGAATCACCAATACCTGTAAATGAGCTGTCTCCTGAAAACGAATTGTCACCACCAGAAGATGAACCGCCGCCGCCGTCTCCTCCGCCGGAGGCCGAATCACCACCTCCTGAAGACGAGCCTCCACCGGAGGACGAATCGCCACCACCAGAGGATGAACCTCCACCTCCGTTTCCTCCTCCAGCTGCCGAATCACCACCACCAGAGGATGAACCACCTCCCGAAGACGAGCCGCCTCCGCCTGAGGACGAATCACCACCCCCAGAGGATGAACCATCGCCACCGCCTCCTCCTGAGGACGAATCATCGCCTCCTGAAGACGAGTCGCCTCCTGAGGACGAATCTCCACCACCACCTCCTCCTGAGGAAGAAGTTGAAGAAACATTATCTGCAATAGTACTGAATGCATCGTTAGCCTGCAGTCCGAGAAGTGTTACTGCCCCAATGATAAGCGCACCGATGCAAGTAAGTAACAATGCGTACTCGAGTGCAGTCACTCCATCATCAGCCTTGAGGGGCCGTATCAAATTTGCTCTCTTTGCCATTATTGTCTTAACCGCAAGGGATATAACAAACCTAAAAAGGTTTTGCTGTCTGCTGAATCCCTTGTAACACAAAGTTTCGATAAGAGTATCTTGCACTCAGTAATAGTAAAATGTTCCACAATCCAACAACTTAATAAACCAGCAAAAGTAGTGCCAAAAACATGAAATCCAAGAATTGTTGTTAATTTAACTGATTAGCTGTGTTGTGTTGGATAGTACAACTCTATTGACGAAAGTGCCTTAAGAAGAAAACCATCTTGTGTGCGTTATCAACATGGCAGGCGACAAGCTAATGAAAAAGGCCGGAGAGTCGTTCGACGTTTTAGGCCGAAGTTGAACGTACGCATGTCACCTGATGGGTAAGGTGTCTTTGAAAGTGTTGAAACAAAACCTAATGGAGTTTTGATTTCTCCTGTTCAAGCCTATAAACCTCGCCCCCATGCCTCTGCCGTTCAGGTTTGAAACCCTGGCTTTCACCTTGACAGGCTCACGCTCGGTGGGAAGTGATATGCATAAATATACAGTTTGCCCTTTTCTTAATGTGGAATGGTTTTTCAGCTCGATAAAGACGCCTCCCATGCTAATATCTGTAATCCATAAGTCTCTCTTAATACCATGGATTCTGGCCTGACAGTGAAACTCAAGCCTTGGGAAATGTCTTTTTTCTATTCTAACTTCCACTGCCCTCCTGCGATAGTCTAACCATGATTCAGCTGCGACATGCATTACTTTCCGCGCCTCCTAACGAATTGGAATTTTTTAACCGTGACGGGCTAATCAGCGTTGTTATTTGACCTTATGAGCATGAACCATGCCAATGGTGGGCCTGCGTAATTTCAAGGGCTTAGCATTCGCGGGTGGATAGGTTAACAGGTTATGGGAAAATATTTGCCCAAGATGATGGGAAAACAAATGCCAAGTATTGGAATAAAGAGAAACAGAAAACGGTCAGGCTTTACACAAGGCATTATTTTTCCATTGCTTCGCCTGCTTCGTCATGACCTCCTGATAAATCCCAGGTTATTTGGTTCCGGCTTGTCAGGGTTAGGATAACATTTCATAAATTTACTTGCAGACCCTTTTCTCTCAGGTATTCTTTTACCTGTCTAATACTTAGGATTCGATAGTGGAAAACCGAAGCCGCTAAGAGAATCTGAGCACCTCCCTTAATAACACCCTCATAGAAATGCTCCAGAATTCCTGCACCACCTGATGCAATGACCGGTAAGTCCACTGCATCTGAAATGGCCTTGGTGAACTCCAAATCATATCCGGCTTGTGTGCCGTCTCCATCCATACTTGTTGGAAGGATTGCGCCGGCCCCCAGTTCCTGGCATTGCTTTGCCCAGGCTATGGCGTCTTGGCCGACGGGTTTTGTGCCTCCGGAGACAACAAGTTCAAACCCAGAGGGCATCTCCTTGTTTCTTCTGGCATCAATGGCCACAGTCACCTTTTCGGGGCCCAAGTGCTCTGTTGCACGTTTCACCAGCTCTGGATCTTTGACGGCAGCGCTGTTCATGGAAATTTTGTCAGCACCAGCCATTAGAACCATTTCAATGTCTTCCAAGGTAGAAATACCGCCGCCTACGGTCAATGGTATATCAATTACCGAGGAGACATTCTTGACCCATTCGAGTCTCGTCTTCCGGTTTTCAACCGTTGCCGCTATGTCAAGCATGGCCAGTTCGTCGGCACCTTCCTTCTGATAATGTGCCGCATTTTCAACAGGGTCACCAGCGTCTTTCAGATCGACGAAATGTATCCCCTTCACTACTCGACCATCCTTCATATCCAGGCATGGCATGATCTTTACTGTGCTCATAATCTCTCCTTTCTACAACTTAAGCCTCAATTGAGTCAAACTCAATTGAGGTTATATCTTTATCTATAAAACTCTCGGACGACTTTCCCCTGTGATGGTGTGTCATGTTAACGGGCTCCTCTTATCCGGTATCTATACCCTATAGTTGCATAAACAACATGGCAAAATGTTCAAAAAAGCAACAATAGCCTTTCTTTGCGGTCTTTTTGAGTATTTTTGTGGAATGCACTACGAGTGATATCCAGAAAACCAGAAAAACAGCCATGTTGTTTACCCTTCGGGAAAGCCGATGATACAGCATCTGCTGCGTTGTCAAGGGATCGGCGTAAACGACTACAGCCTCAACCTTGACGCCTTGCATCTGCAGCACCCTCGGCTTTTGCAACGTTAGGGTATAGTTTGAGTTTCCTTTTTTCCTTCAATTTAGTGGCATGTAGAAACGCTGTAAATGCTAGCACACCAAGATTAGTGATAAGTAAAAGCCAGGTAAATGTCCTGACGTTCAAGCTTAAAAAACCAAATAGGAAAGGGACC
>DAOUTV010000235.1 GCA_030668505.1 Desulfobacterales bacterium
GACACCATTACAATGGAATCAAAGCTATTCCCAAAGCACAAAAAGACCTTGGTCACCTTAAGCCACAAGAAGCATAATGTGGACTACAAGATTGGGTGCGCCGACTGCCACCATGTGTACAAGGATGGCAAGAACGTGTGGAAAGAGGGTGATGCGGTCCAGAAATGTGACGCGTGTCACACTGAAGCCAAAGCTCCAAAGGCAAAAGAAGGCGAACCAAAGCTGAGCAAGGCGGAAAAGATTAAGAAGTATTACTATTCAGCTATTCATGAAAATTGTGTGGCATGCCATAAGGACGTGAAGAAGGCGGACAAGACAAAAGTTATCCCCACAAAGTGCGCCGAGTGCCATCCGAAGAAAAAATAATAGATAGAAACAGAGAACAAGAACAGGGTAAGTGTCTCTTTTAGACCTTACCCTGTTTTTTTGTGCCATCCGTGGTGCGCTTGTAGTAGAAGCTGTTTCAAAGCCATTTGACGAGTCCATTTTGGCCATTTTCCCCAAAAATTCTCAGCGAAGCAAGGCGTCAAAAAATTGTCATTGTTTGAGGACGTTAGCCCGAGTTTAACAATTGACATCCCCTCAACAATCCCTTATCAAATTGATACAATCAAGATTCCAATGGTACCCCATTAACAAACCCGAACTCATAGTGTGCCTGAGTTAGTGTCCATCCATAAATACCCCAAATTCCCTCCCCCCAACCCCCTCCCTCCAGTGGAGGGGGAGTTGATGGATGGACACGAGTTAGTTCAGATATTCTTTGATGTGGAGATCAGGAAACCAAGACCAGAAAAGGCGGAATGCGGTCATGAACAAGTTGAAATGGATCTCCAAGCCGTATTATGGGGGATTGTAATATGAGAAGAATCCTTGCAGTTATCTTATTGGTGTTGATGGCGGTTCCTGCTTTTGCCGAAAACTATCTTCTCAATGGCGGGCAGGCATCTCAAATTAACTACCAGATGGTGCAGAAGGTCCAGCTTCTGTCGACCACTCGAAAATTAATACTCAGCTATGTTGTTCCGGAATCCTTTGATTCGCCAACTTATCGACAAAAGATCACAGAGCTTGATTTCAGCTTCTCTCCTTTGCCTTCTAAACGCGAAGACAAAACCGATCATCGCGGCAACAAAGTTATTGAAGCAACCTGGAATGCTCCATTAACTGCGGTTACCACTACCATTTCACTTATAGCAATGAACAGCGTAAAACTGCAAATGTTGCACACAAGCGCACCATTCCCGCCAAGCAGGTTGCCGGAACAGGCAAAAGCTTATTTGAAAGCAACCGATCAGGTACCTGTCAATGATGAGCGGATCCGAGCTAAAGCACGCGAACTGACTGTTTCGGCCAAAACACAATTCGATGCCGTACAGAAGATATTGACGTGGGTGGTGGATCACATGCACTACGTGGCAATCCCGCAGAGCTACGATGCCTTGTACTCCTTCCGAAATGGCAAGGGCAATTGCCAGAACTACTCACATTTGACAGCAGGCTTGATGCGGGCGGCAGGAATCCCCGTACGCATTGTCAATGGAATAACCCTGAAAAAACCGTACGACGTCAAGATAGGAAGCACCATATTGACTTTGAAAATGGCACAGGGTCGGCATTCTTGGATCGAAGTCTTTTTTCCTGACTTGGGCTGGGTGCCGTTCGATCCACAAAGTAGTGAACTCTTTGTCAGTAACCGGTTCATTCGCGTGGAGGTTGGTTTAGACAACAATGAGACCGAACAGGACGGGCTCGTTCGCTGGTTCCAGGTCAAGGGCACATCCGGTGGGCCCAGGTTCGATGAGGATATCAACGCTGGATTTGTTGCCGACCGCGTTGATTTCATTGCAAAAAAGACAGACTATGGACCCCGCGAAATGTTGTTAGGGCCACAGGTTGACGCTGCTTTTACCAAAATATCAGCTGTAGCCTTGCCGCTGCCCCCCAAAGAGGTGCCGGAAGAAGAATTGAAAGGCTTGCGCTATTCGGAACCGTACGTGTTCGGCAACCTGGAATTCCCGGAAAATGTGGATTTCTTGTCTTCGCGCTGGTCGACTCAGCAAGAAGCAGATGGCACAATGAAAATGCAAAAGAACTTTCTGGTGGAAACAGCTGAATATGTGACCACTCGGGGCCAGCACTACGCCCAGACATTCATTCTGACAAAGCCGATGCAATTGAAAAAGGTAGGGCTGGCTCTACATAAGTTCAACGACGATGGACAGCTTTGGCTTGAGCTCTTAAAAGATGATGGCGGCAAACCGGGGAACCATGTTGCCACCAGCGACATTATTTCACTCCGCGAAATGAAATTCGTACCCGGCTATTCCTGGGTGGACTTTGATTTCACAGGCTCTTCGGTCATACTATCGCCAGGTCGCTACTGGGTGGCACTGGGGTTCACGGATGGTCCTATTGTCAATTGGTTTTTTACTTATGGAAAACCTGTCGGCCCTCAAGATGGCACCAGGTATAAAACCATGTTTGATGAGACCTGGAGTCGTAGCCTGGCCTATGAGTTCAACTACCGTGTGGCTGGACTTGTATCAAAATAGCAAGACAAAGAGATTGCCCTCTTAGCATCCTATCACTCCACTCTTTATCATCACCGCACCCGGATCCCAATCTCGAAATATAGGTTGCCACTCAATGTCATTAACTTAAGAACCGTTACTTTAAGGTCCCCCTTTAAAATGGGGGATTTAGGCCTGCCCTGGCGCGACTTGATCGGCATATATCGTAACCTAAGTAGTTATGTTCGATCGCCATTTTTCGCAACACATCAAAGCCAGGTCTGGGCCAGGGGGGATTTTCAAACTCTTCAAAGAAATCCCCCCCGCCCCCCTTTAGAAAAGGGGGGAGATTTTGAGCTTAAGTTATTGACATTGGGTTGCCACCGTTAAAGAAGGGTATCGTACCCATGCCCTTTAAGGCCACAATAGGAACAAAAAAGTGGACATTTCCTGTAATTACACAATGTTTCTTGATTCCAAGCGTCTTTCGCACTATAGTCCCCACAAGCGTGAATCTGATTCTTATGGCTTACAGGTGTAAGCAAGATCTATTTTTTTATAAAAGCTAAACTCTTACCATACTTTCAACAAGGGATTGGGAAGCTCTCCGGATGCCTATCGTCCGATGGTCCGTGCCAGAGTGGATCTCTGGACCGTTGCTCAACACAGCTCGAACCCATATATGCAGTAGGTACTTGAGTGAAGCTGATACCCCTATTTAGTAATTATTTCCAAGGTTTTTTGCCCTTCCCTCCTCCGGTAGATTTCCCTGACATGGCAGGCTTGCAAACTCGTGTCCATCCATCAGCTTCCCCTCCCCTGGAGGGAGGGGGTTGGGGGGAGGGGGAATGCATTAACAACCCATCGGAATTCCATATCTTTTTTAACCCCACCTTCACCCTGTTAAATTTCCCGAAGGGAACCGTATTTAACAGGGCAGGCCCTCCCCCGTTTCAGCCGTTCGGCCGTCGCAGCCAGTGCTTTGGCGAAGTCGGCTCGTAGCCAAGGCTACTTCGGCCTCCGCCACAGGCTATGGCCGACAGCGGATGGCGAAGTCGGCCAAAGGGGAGAAAATTGGAGGTATTTATGGATGGACACTAAGCAACATAATGTATGTTGTGGCATGATAAAACTTCTGCTACTATATATAGTGCCATATGGGAAATGGTTTTCAGCGAAGCGCCAGGGTCAGTTGCTAATATGATACAGATTTCGCAAAATAGTGAGTATCCACTGCTTAGGATTAAACCGTTTCGGTACAGATATTGCAGAATACAGCGCAATAATACACGATATGCCGAAACAAAACTATGATCTGACTATATAAAGCATTAAAGCGGTAACGGCAATACGCGTGACCGCCACTTCTGCACAGACATTGCCAAATACGCTGTAACGATACAGAGGACGCGCGGAGACAAGCAGGATCAGACTACATAGAGCATAAAACCGGCCAACGGAAAAACGCGTGACCGCCGCGCACCTTTTCAATGTCCTCAGAAGTCGCATTGATCGCGCAGGGTGATTGAGCGAACAGTGGCGGGGGAGCCAGCCACTCGTCAGGACTACCTCTGTAATCTAAAGAGCGGAGCTATGTCTAATGCATCCCCCAAAAAGTGAGACCTTTGAAAATTCGAC
>DAOUTV010000198.1 GCA_030668505.1 Desulfobacterales bacterium
CTCAGCAGGCCGGGGGGGATGAAGCTGCTAAAAAATCTGACTAAACAGACCATGCCGAAGTGGTGGAATCTGGTAGACACGCTGTCTTGAGGGGGCAGTGGGTTACGCCCGTGCGGGTTCAAATCCCGCCTTCGGCACCATAAATATTTCAAGGGGTTAGCTGAGTCAAGCTGGCCCCTTTTTGTTGTAACGCTTATCATTTCTGTATTTGTAGCAGCTTGCTGGGCATCCTCCATGTCAACCGTGTTATACCTGTCACTCCGGTATTGCAAGCCACCTTATTTGACAAATTCCCGAACATGATTGATTTGGGATTTACCGAAATTTGCATAGAGCATAAGAAAATATATTGCTGTTTCAATTCCAAGCTTTCCAGGATGGTTCATGAACAGGGGAGGCAGCAGTTGCAGGGCGACATAAGCAGCATTATTCGGTCAAGATAAGGATTGACGAGTTGATATCAAAGGCCGACAGAAAAATCAAAGTCAATGCTACGACAAAAAAACAGGCAAAGACCTTTGAGAATGCTGGCTTAAATGGTATGGACGCGCTCCATCTGGCTGCTGCCATTCAGGGAAAAGTAAGTTTTCTTATAACCTCCGACGATTCTTTCCTGAAGAAGGCCAAGAAGGTGATGTCGGATCAAACCATAAAGATTATGAATCCAATAGAATATGTTCTTGCGGAGGGTTTATGAAAAACGTGACAGAATATCGCACAGATATGGACATCCAAAAAAGGGCCTTTCGAATTTTGCTAAGAGAAATGGGATTGGCCGAAACTTTAAGGTTCAATATGAGTTACGAACGCGGAAGTGGTGATTATGCCAAGGAAAGATCTCAATATTTCAGAGACGCCACAGTTGATGAACTATATAACGAGATTCTTTCCCGCAGAAAGAAGAAGAGAGCAACACAGTGACCCTGTCAACTCTTCCTGCCCCACCTGCCCTTGACACTTTTGACAGTATTGTCAGCGATTTGATGACAGTGTAATTACACTTTGCCAGGGTGGCAAACGCACACACTCACTTATTATTACGCTAGGGCGTCCGAGACGGTCATTTTTTCGGATATTCAACCATGCAGCCGGGACGGAGATTGGCTGCAGTGACAAGCTGGACTTGGGGTAAATTTGGGGTAAATTCTTTTCAAAATTGTTTTCAAAGCAAAAATTCAGTTATCTGCCCCTTTTGCCCAAAAAAGCTTGCATATATAATAATTAGCGTATATTATGCATGTAATTATAAATGAAACCTTTGAAAATACATGTATAAACGAGTACAACAGTTAAATTTGAGTTCTCAAGAGTCCTGTTTCCTTTGGGGCCCTCGTCAAACCGGAAAAAGCACGCTCCTGAAAACGTTGTTCCCTCAAGCAATACGCTATGATCTATTGCTGTCAACGGAATATCAGCGGCTTTTACGCGAGCCGAACTTAATCCGTGAACAATGCCTGGCGGCAGGACTTGATGCAAATTCTCAGCGTCATCCGATCATAATAGTTGAAATCCAAAAAATACCTGCCCTTATTGATGAGGTCCATTGGTTAATGGAAAACAAGGGGTTGCGGTTCATATTGTGTGGATCCAGTGCCAGAAAATTAAAACGTAGGCATGCTAGTTTGCTGGGCGGTCTTGCCATTCGCTATGAACTGTATCCTCTGGTTTTTCCGGAAGTCTCTGCTTTCTCATTGACAAAAGCGTTGAATTCCGGATTGATTCCTCGCCATTATGATAGTGCCAAGCCGAAGCGATTGATGCAGTCGTATGTCGGCGATTACCTTAAGGAAGAAATAGCGGCTGAGGCTTTGACGCGGAATATCCCCGCATTCAGCCGGTTTCTTGAAGTGGCCGCACTAACGAATGGAGAAATACTCAATTACACCAACGTAGCTCGTGAATGCGGAGTCACCAGCCCGACAGTCAAGGAGTATTTCCAGATCCTGGAAGACACACTGATCGGGCGCCGATTGCCTGCCTTTCAAAAAAGGAAAAAGCGGCGATTAGTAACCAGTCCGAAATTCTACTTCTTTGATCTATCCCCAGTGATTCATCTTAGTCGCCGGAGTAAAGTAGTTCCAGGCTCTGAGCTTTTTGGCCGGGCTTTTGAGCACTATATATGGATGGAAATCATAGCTCACTCTAGTTATTCGGAATTGTTCTACCCGATCTCTTATTGGAGGACTGCTTCTGGGTTTGAAGTTGATTTCATCCTAGGAGATCATGAAATTTGCATTGAAGTAAAATCTACTGAATTGGCCAATACGACCCATTTAAAAGGACTTCGAAGATTCAGAGAGGAATACTCAGTTCAGCGAAGCATACTGGTCTCATTGGATTCAAGACCCCGTAAAACGGAAGATCAAATCGAAATACTCCCCTGGCAGATATTTCTGGAACAGCTTTGGGGCGGGGGAATTTGTTGAAGGTGTATCGTGCCAGCCGACCAGCGAGGGCGAGGCAGGGTCGTGGTTTTTGTGGTTGATCTTGACTCGCTCCAAGCTGGTAGTGGCGTAGCAGTACTGGCAGCCAAATAAGCACGTATCATACATGCCTATGTCTTTGCTTATCACACAACCACAGGCTTTTCGTTGAGACGGATCCTTTTTGTTGGTCACATTGATGCCAAAAACCTTGGAAATGTAGTCGTGGTCAATACATTTACCGGGTTGAATGCCGAAAGGTTGCAGATCAATTTCTTCAGCACAACTGAAGACCTTCATGTCATTATCATTGGCTGCACGAACGAAGGTTCGCATAAGATCGCCAAATGCTTCGCCCTCGCAAGCCAGCAATTCAACCCCACATCTTTCCAACTCACGCAAGCGTTTCTGCAGCTTGCGGTAAACGTCTAAAATGCTGATGACGCAACGCCGCGTGTGCCCTTGGAGTGCCAGTGCAATGCGTTGGTATGTTTCTTTATGGAAATCTGCCGGCGTAGCCGTGCTAAATACCACAGGGTCATACCTCCAGATTACCTTTTCGGGGCCAATACGATCAGCGAGTTCTTGAAAAGTCTTTAAGGAAACTTTTAGGGGAGGGCACTTAGGATCTAATAGGCGGGGGTTGTCCATTAGCGTGTACAGGAAGTAATACCGGTAGCCGCTTTTGTCTAGTTGTGTCAGAAAAGGGAACAGCGGACGCGGATTGCGTGTCCAGAAAACAATGACGTCTACATCGTCCGGTTTCAGCAAAACATGTGAGACCTGAGTGGGATTGAAGGGGTTGGGCACTGCACAGTAACCGGCTCGGATGCGGTTCATAAACCATTCCCCGTAGAAAGCCGGGATATCTGTACGGCGACTGGCGCTGATGATCATTGATATGGTCTCTTACTAACGAGAAATCCAGACAACTCTCTGTAACTCTAACTGCCAAACCTCACGGCTACGCCGCCACGTAAATCCCCCTGCCAGCTCGCTTGATCTTGCCCTGCTTAGACGCCTTGAAGACGATATTCCTGATCTTCTTGTCTTCAAACCCAGTCTTTTTGACCAACGTAGGAACGTCAACACCATTCTTCGATCTCTTGATAATGTTGATGACCTGGTCAGTGGCAGTCAATGCAGCAGCTTTCTTCTTGGCAGGAGCCTTTTTCGCAGCAGCTTTTCTGGCGGGCTTAGCCTTAGGCTTCGCTTTCTTGGCCGCCTTGTCCTTCTCAAACTTTTCAACTGTCTTGATCAGTTTTCCAGTGTGCTTTGTAAGTACCTTCAGAGCCTCGGCTGCGTGTTGTGCCGGGGATTTGAGTTTGATAGCACTTTGAGCCTTTTCAAGCTGGCCTGCCGCCGTCTTTTTCAGTTTGGTTGTCAGTTCTTTTGTCCTCTTCGTGAGCGTCTTCAACTCCTTGGTTACCGCCTGCAGATCCTTCTTCAGATTTTTCATAAACGCCTTCCTCCCTTATCTGATGTTGGTCTATTTATAATCCACCCTGTCCTTCAACTCCTTACCACATTTGAAGAAGGGTAGTTTCTTCGCCGGCACCTCCCTTGGTTCTCCGGTCTTGGGATTTCTGCCGGTGTACTCCTTGTATTTCTTTACGAAGATGCTGCAAAAACTTCTGATCTCCACCCGGTCGCCGTTAGTGAGGGCGTTGGTCATTTCATCAAAGAACAGTTCAACGACCTGTTCGGCTTGCGCTTTTGTGAGGCCGGTTTCTTTGCGTAGGGTCTGGATGAGATCGTATTTGTTCATAGAGGTTCCTCCTGCGAAATGCGTGTTATATCAACTTAATAGAAGATGGTTGGGGGAATGTCAAGGGATGTTGAGGGGTTATCGGGAACTTTTGACTTTTCAGCTTGAATGAATTGTGATATCCATTCGGAATCTTTGGGTTTTGAAGATCCATGGCCGTTGCATGGGGACTCTGTTGTACCTGGCAAAGCTTGAGTAATGATGGTGCAAGGACATCGAGGATTTCTTGACAGTGATTTTAGTTGTGATATGGCTTCTAATCTTTGTTTGAGATTTTCCGGGGTGCAATGTTGATATAATGTGTTATCTATGTTTTTTCCCCACCGACGATAAAGTGTCTCATATTTTTAAAAACGCAAAAAACATGCTGCGTTATAATATTAATGTTATGTGACAAATAAAACTAAGGAATGCAGTAATTAATCCATAAATTAAAATATAAAGGAGTTAAAAATGGCAGAAGCAAAAGGATTGATGAAACCGGTAAAGCTGAAAAATGAGCTGGCAGAGTTTCTGGGAGCAAAAAAACTTCCCAGGAC
>DAOUTV010000215.1 GCA_030668505.1 Desulfobacterales bacterium
ATAGACGACATATTGCAGCAGGCCAACCCCATGCTGATGCTGTCCGGGCAGGCCTGGCGTCCTCAGATGGACATGTATGAAATGTCCAATGAGATCATTATTATCGGAGAGATCTCCGGCGTGGACAAGGAAGACCTAGAAGTCGAACTTGACAGAAAGGCTGTGAAGATAACGGGTGTGAGGCGGGAGGCCTCCCGTGTTGCGGGTATGAAATACCATCTGGCCGAGATCGCTTATGGTAAGTTTGAAAGGATTTTACTCCTGCCGGTGCCGATAAACCCTGAGAAAGTCAAGGCCTCTTGTGCCAACGGTTTTCTAAAGATAACCATGGAAAAGGAGCTGCGGGATCATGCCCGTCAGATTCCCATTAATGATGAATAAATTGTGAATTTATGTGCTTTGCCCAAATTGGCCAATAGCCATGGAGGGAATACGCCTTGGGCGGAATGAAAAAATCGGAGAAATTACTAGCTTTACAATCAGGAGATATAGTTATGGTAGCAGAACACGATAACCATGCTTCGCCAACAGGCAATAAAACCGACAAGGTTTCAGAGGTATTGCCGATCTTGCCGGTCATAGATCTGACACTCTTTCCAAGAATGGTTCTCCCTCTTGTGGTCCATGGAGAGGAATCCCGGGCATTGGTCGATGAGGCCATGGGAAAAGACCGCCGCATAGGCATCCTTGTTTCCAAGAAGAAAGAACTGAATACTTACCCCAAACCCGAGGACCTTTATGGCGTGGGCACCTTAGCGTTAATCCTGAAGATGGCCAGACCTGATGAGAAAGGGACCCAACTCCTTGTTCAAGGCGTCGGACGGTTTCGAATTAAGGAATACGTTTCAGATAAGCCGTATCTTCGTGCCCGGATTGAGACCATCCCTGAGCCAACCACCAAGGACATCGAAGTAGATGCCATGACGAGCAATCTGGGGGGGCTGTTCCAAAGAGTACTAAAGCTTTCTCCTTACCTTCCAGATGAGCTAGGCGCCTTGGCTAGATCGCTCGATGATGGTGGAATGCTTGCAGACCTCATTGCATCGAGCCTGAACATAAGCAAGGAGGAAAAGCAAAAGATCCTTGAAACTCAAGACATGAAAGAACGCCTGAAAGAGGTCACACGATTAATCAACCGAGAGCTTCAAGTCCTTGAGTTGGGACAGAAGATCCAGTCTCAGGTAAAGCAGGACCTGGACAAAACTCAGCGGGAGTTCTATTTGCGGCAACAGCTTAAGGCAATCAAGGATGAACTGGGGGAAAAGGATGAAAGCAAGGTAGAGGTTGAGGAGTACCGGGCCAAAATTGCTAAGAAAAAACTTCCCGAGGAGGCCAGGAAAGAGGCGGAGCGGGAACTGGGACGCCTGGAACGCATGCATCCGTCTTCATCTGAGTACACGGTTGCCTCCACCTACCTGGACTGGTTGACCGTACTTCCCTGGAATGAAAGCACTGAAGATATTTTGGATATTAAGGCTGCCCGGAAGGTCTTGGATGAAGACCATTACAATTTGGAGAAGGTAAAGAAGCGCATCATAGAATATCTGGCTGTCCGCAAGCTCAAGCCCGACTCCAAAGGTCCAATACTCTGCTTTGCAGGTCCCCCCGGTACGGGCAAGACATCTCTGGGCCTTTCCATTGCCAGGGCACTGGGCAGAAAGTTTGTCCGCATATCGCTGGGCGGAGTGCGTGATGAGGCTGAAATACGAGGCCACCGCCGGACCTATGTGGGTGCACTGCCTGGGCGAATCATCCAGCGAATCAGGCGAGCCGAGAGCAATAACCCAGTCTTCATGCTGGATGAGATCGACAAAGTGGGAACTGATTTTCGAGGTGACCCTTCTTCAGCCCTCCTGGAGGTACTTGATCCGGAGCAAAACTTTTCCTTTTCCGATCATTACCTTGATGTCCCCTTTGACCTTTCCAAGGTGATGTTTATTACTACAGCCAACATCCTGGACACCATTCCCCCGGCACTTCAAGACCGCATGGAGGTGTTGGACCTACTGGGCTATACGCAAGAAGAAAAGGTGAAGATTGCTCAAAGCTATCTCATTCCCCGTCAATTGGAGGCACATGGCCTCACCCCCGAACAGCTTAGCATCACGGTAGGCGCTATCAGGGGCATCATATCCGGCTACACGCGTGAAGCCGGTTTAAGGAACCTTGAACGAGAGATAGCCGCCATATGTCGCGGCGTGGCAACCAAAGTGGCGGAAGGAGCCAAAGGGCCGGCACACGTCAAGGTAAGGGAACTCCATAAATTTTTGGGACCTGTCCGATTTCGTTCTGAGATGAGCGAGCGGATATCAGTACCTGGTGTGGCAGCGGGTTTGGCATGGACCCAGGCAGGTGGGGACCTACTCTTTATTGAGGCGACCAAGATGAAAGGAAACCACGGTTTGACTCTGACCGGCCAGCTCGGCGACGTCATGAAGGAATCTGCCACGGCGGCCCTCAGCTTTATTCGTTCCCATGCCAAAGAGCTCGGCATCCCCGAAAGCTTCTACGACAACCAGGATATTCATATTCACGTTCCGGCCGGAGCCATTCCCAAGGATGGCCCTTCAGCAGGGGTCACCATGCTGACCGCCCTGGCCTCCCTCCTTACTGATAAGACTGTGGCCAGCGACCTGGCCATGAGCGGTGAAATTACGTTGAGGGGACAAGTCCTTCCAGTGGGGGGAATCAAGGAGAAGGTGCTTGCCGCTCATCGTACAGGAATCAAGAGGCTTATCCTGCCAAAGTGGAACGAGAAGGACCTTGAAGATGTACCTAAGAAAGTCCGCAAGGCAACTCAGTTCCATTTCGTTGACACCATGGACGAGGTATTGAAGGTCGCCCTACCCAAGCATTAGCAGAGACTTGGCTTTTGGGCTCCTTGCAGGTGCTGTAATATTTTGCCGTTATAATAGTTGACGGTTCTAGAAGATGATCCTAGCGGTCAGGATTATTTTGCTACATAAACCCCTCTGCCGGCTCTCTTGATTTTTCCCTGCTTGGACGACCTGTTGAGGATATTTCTGATTTTCTTGTCTTCAAATCCGGTCTTTTTTTTCAGCGTGGGCACATCAACGCCTTTCTTGGACCTCTTGATTATTTTGACGACTTGGTCAGTGGCAGTCAATGCAACGGTCTTCTTGACAGCTCTTTTCTTCATTGCGGGGGCTTTTTTTGTAGTCTTAGCCTTTTTTCCGGTTTGAGCCCTGGCCTTGGGTTTCCGTTTGCCAACAGCCTGAGCCTTTTCAAGCTTCCCAACCCCCATTGCCAGTTTTTCCGTTTTCTTTGCGAGTGCCTTTAGAGATTTCAATACCACCTGCAAATCCTTCTTAAGCTTTTTCATGACTGCATTCCTCCCTTTTTACTTTTGGTTTATTTAATTGCCCCCCTCTTTCCACTCCTTACCGCATATGAAAAAGGGGGACACATCGATTTTTTACCTGTATGGATTCTCCTGTTTTCGGGTTTTCCTATACCTCGCCGGTGGTATGATTCCAGATAAAATACTTCAGCTGAGATATCTGTTCTGGCGTTAGCTTCCCAAATTGCACTCCACTTCGCCTCATTTTTATAGAACTGAAAGGGACATCGTTATCTGTTTTGGAATCCGAAATGGTCTTAAACGGTACATTATCCAAATAGAAACTTTGATTGCCCAATAGTATCTCTAATTCAGATGATCCGTTTGACCGCCCTTCGTCAGCAATATAACGAAACGCAAGCCCCTGCCTGCTGATATCTATAATTTGCCCCACTTTGGTAAAATGAGGCCAAGGAGCCCTGAGTACAACAAATGCACTGTCCCGGACCTGGAATCGTTTATGTCTTCTTCGGTCCACCTGCTTGTTGCTTTTGGAGATAATACGAAAATTCTGTTTAAAAATATTATGGTCCGCGCTCAACGAAATCGCTTTTGATTTTTTCCCTGTCAAATCTTCCATCAGATACGCATTGTTCATATGGTGCCTCCTGCAATATGGACTGGTAAATGTTTCAAACCCCTTTGACTGCTCAATTTTGGTCATTTTTGCTAAAAATTCTTATCGAAATGACTTTTAAAATGTCAAAATTTTAAACAGTTTATAGGCTACCATCCAAAGTTACCGTCAAAATATGCAAAAGTCTTGCCAACTTAGCAATATTTACAAGCATATTGATATGTTAGGGTATTGATCAAGCCAAAACGTTGTTATTACAACAGGTTAGATGCTGTCTCAAAACCCTTTGACGAATCCGTTTTACTATTCTTGCCAACAGTCTTTAGGGAGGTGAGGCGTCAAAAAATTGTAACAGTTTGCGATTTTAACGTTCTGTTCTTCATGAATCTTTTTCCAAAATTTCTCAATGTCGTTCGCGAAATGGCCCTTTTTCAGACATGTAAAGTGTTGACGGCTTCGTAAAAAGTCATGATTCGTCATGCCGGACTTGATCCGGCATCCAGAACATGTTGATTTCACTGGATTCCGGCTTTCGCCGGAATGACGATTTAAAGAATTGCTGACTTTTTACGA
>DAOUTV010000167.1 GCA_030668505.1 Desulfobacterales bacterium
AGAACTCTGGGCGTACATCCCCTATAACCTCTTGCCCCACCTCCGATGGCTGAAGGACCCCCTCTACACTCATGTCTATTATGTAGATCTAAAGCCGAAGGTAATTGATGCGCAGATTTTCACACCGGATACTGTCCATCCGGGCGGGTGGGGGACAGTACTGTTTTGCGGCATGCGTTTTGGGGGCGGGCAAATAGATGTTAGCGAGGCAGACGTTGGCTACGACTGGGACGGTGACACGATAATAGAGGAAGACGTGAGCAGGACCTTCAGGTCTGCCTATTTTGCCCTTGATATTACCGATCCGGAGTCTCCTCCTTCCTTGCTGTGGGAGTTCACGGACCCCAATCTCCGTTTTACAACCTCGTATCCTGCTGTTGTTCACGTTGATCACGCCAACAATGACTGGTGGATTGCATTCGGGTCCGGGCCCACAGACTATGACGGGACCAGCACCCAGCTTGGAAGAACCTATGTGCTCAAGCTCGCCGATGGCACGCAGCCTAACAATTCGCCCATTGGTACCAACTGGGGAGGCGCCAACACCTCAGCTATGGGAGATGTTATGTCCGTGGATACCGACATTAATGATTCACAGTGCGCAGGGACCACCTGCACCTACACACCGGATGTCTTCTATATAGGGTGTTCCCAGGGAACAATGTGGCGTATAAGCTGTATAGGTGCAAACTGGGCAGGAACTCAGACCCCTCTTGTCTCTTTGGGCAACACGAAACCGATCATCAGTGCGCCGTCAGCATCGCAAGACAACGACCACAGGCTGTGGATCTATTTTGGCACAGGACAATTTTATCATGAGAACGACAAGGCAAATACTGACACTCAGAGCCTGGTTGGTGTAAAAGAGCCGGTTGATTGGGATAATTGTACCGGACTTAACGACCCAACACAATTGACCATTTCCTGCAATGCATGCACGTCGGCCGTTACGGTCCCTTCTACCAACCTCCTGGACGTAACCACTTTTAGTGTTTTTACAGATCGTATGGTTGACACAGTCGACGATGGGGTCGATGTTGGTGATACACTATTTGATGACTTTGTTGAAGACATCAAGCAGACAACATCTGACACTGATGTCCCAAAGCACTATGACGGCTGGATTCTTAATATCACGGACGGCGAGCGGTGCTTTAGCAAGCCGACAGTCCTTGGCGGAATTATCACTTTTACAACCTTTGAGCCTGACGACGACGCATGCGCCTTTGAAGGGGAGGGCTTTCTGTACGTCCTCTTTTACAAGACCGGCACGGCCTTTTATGAACCCGTCATTGGAATCGATGGTACTACGCTAATAAGATCAAAATCCCTTGGCGCAGGTGTTGCTGCAACCCCTAGCCTTCATGTGGGCACGGAAGAAGGTGCCAAGGCATTTGTTCAGTCCAGTACCGGAGAGATTGAAGTGATAGAGGAGATAAATCTGCCCTCTCCATACAAGAGCCGACCGCTTCACTGGATTCAGCCGGGTGAACACTCCTGTACACCCTAAGAAGTGCGTCTTCTTTAAGAGCTGACCGCTTAACTGGTTGTCAGTCTAAAGTTTGTATAATTACCTGAAATTATTAACAGCTAATTCCCCCCTTTCCTAAAGGGGGGTTAGGGGGGATTTGGGGACTTTAAGACTTGTTTCCGAGAACTTTAGACTCTCAAGTTAACTGGTGTCCATCCAGAAATGAGATATTTTTTGCAAGGTCAAGGAAGACGAAGAATTTTAACCGCAGGAATACATTCTTGACCCTGCCCCTCCCCAACCCGGGTCTCCGGCTCGTAGAGACCACTTTTTTTCTTCCCTCCAAGGCGCTACTGTGCTAAAAAATGTTGCAATATGCCATCCAATGTCATTAACTTAAGAGTTATTAACTTAAGAGTCCAATCTCCCCCCTTTGCCAAAGGGGGGGTCGGGGGGGATTTTATCCAACTTCTCGAAATCCCCCTAAATCCCCCTTTTTTAAAGGGGGACTTTCAATGGCCACATCCCTTAAGTTAATGACATTGATATGCCATCTATACCTGACGAGAAAATTTTAGAGATTATCACCCACGAGGGTCTTCTTACACCTGAACAGTGCAAGTCCATTATATCAAAAGCCCCCGAACAGAGGCGCAGGCTCACACAGCTTAAAAGAGTCAAGACCGGCGGCCTCGGCCTGCCGGGGCAGGATATAGAGCACCCGGTAACCATTATTGACGTGATTGCCTCTCTGCAAATTTCCTTACCAGGCAAGGAAACAGGAGTTCTTGACGAAGAGCAGGTTGTTAGGGCTGTGGCCGGGCACCTGAAGGTCCCATACAAGAAGATAGACCCCCTTCAACTCGATCTCGACGTGGTCACCAAGACCATCCCCCGCCTCTTTGCGCTAAAGCATCTGGTAGTGCCGCTTGCAATCACCAATGGCAAGCTCGAAGTGGTAATGTATGACCCAACTGATGCGGATGTGCTGGAAGACTTACAGCGTGTCACAACCCTCGAGCTAACCCCAGCCATGGGAACCAAGACCGATATCCTAAAGATCATCGGCGAGTTTTTTGGGTTCAAGTCCTCCATTGTAGCCGCGGAGACCCAACTCGCCCAGCCATCTGTGGACATAGGAAACCTGGAACAATATACGCGTCTTAAGTCCATGAGTGAGATCCAGTCTACCGATACCCATATCAAGAATGTGGTAGACTATCTCTTTCACTATGCCCTTGAACAGCGCGCAAGCGACATTCATATTGAGCCCAAGCGGGACCATGTTCTTATACGCTTCAGGATAGACGGAGTGCTTCACATCATCTACAAGCTACCCAAAGTGGTGCACCCTGCCGTTATTTCCCGCATCAAGGGCTTATCAAGGCTTGACATTGCGGAAAAACGCCGCCCCCAGGATGGTAGAGTGAAGTTGTCCCATCAAAATCAGGATGCAGAGATACGGGTTTCAACGGTGCCTGTGGCCTTTGGCGAAAAAATGGTAATGAGGATCCTGGATCCGACCATCCTGTTTCAGGATCTTGAAGATCTAGGTTTTTCCTCAAGGGACCTCATTGTTTATCACCGGTTTTTGAAAAAGCCTAACGGCATCATCCTGGTCACGGGCCCTACAGGAAGTGGCAAGTCGACTACACTCTATTCCTCACTGGCACACCTGGCCGGCCCCGAGAAGAATATTACAACAGTGGAAGACCCTATTGAGATGATCCGAGAAGACTTCAATCAGATCGCGGTACAACCGGCAGTCGGCATCGCCTTTGCTTCAATCTTAAGAAATATTCTAAGGCAGGATCCTGATATCATTATGATCGGTGAGATCCGGGACCAAGAAACCGCAGTAAACGCAGTCCAGTCCGCACTCACCGGCCACCTGGTCTTCAGCACGCTTCATACCAATGATGCTCCGTCTACCGTCACCCGCCTCATGGACCTCGGGATCAAACCCTTTTTGATTGCAGAGTCCCTGGTTGGGGTGATGGCCCAGCGGCTGTTGCGCAAAATCTGCCCTTATTGTGTTACCACTTTGGAGGTGGATGCCCCGGTGCTCAAGTCCCTCGGCGCTAATGTGGAGGGTGAAGAATCAATACAACTCAAGCAGGGAAAGGGTTGCGTCAAGTGCAGGGGAACCGGATTCTTCGGGCGCACAGGTGCTTTTGAGATTATGGCAATAGATGAAGGCATGAAAGAAGTTATAGCAGAGTCTGATGAATTGGACATTATCACTGTTAAGAAAAAGGCCCTGGAGTCGGGCATGATCCCCCTGCGAACAAGTGCCATTGACAAGATGCTTAAAGGTATAACCACCTTCCAGGAGGTGGTCCGGGTCACAGAAAAAATGTAAAGAATCCACGCCCAGAGGACGTGGCTTTGATTTGCCCGATAGAAGGGGGCTTAAAGTCCCCCTTTCATAAAGGGGGATTTAGGGGGATTTTAAATGCCTTTCCAGAAAATCCCCCCCGGCCCCCCTTTAAAAAAGGGGGGAAATTTATGCTCAAGTCAACGGCTTTAACGTTCATGTTGTTTACGGCAAAGCCAATCGATTCTGACCCCGTCCAGAGGACGGGGTTTCCCAGAATGAAATGAAATCTTCTGCAGAAAAGTTCATCCTCGTCATCGTCTTACTGTTGTGGTCGGTTGGGCCTGTGTGTGGGGCAGAGCCATACAAGGTTTATTCGATAATAAGGTATGGCGACCGGGATATTGTGTGCGACTCATACATCGTCCAAAAAGGTGATCACGTTTGGGAGTTGTTGCGCAGGAAGGGATCTATTGCAGAAAAAGACTTTTCGCAATTTGTATCCATCCTGAAAAACCTCAACCCTCAAGTAAAGGATGTTGACAAGATCTATCCGCGTCAGGAACTCCTGATACCCTTAAAACAGACGGAGGTCAAAGAGCACCCGCCAGATGCAGGTCTCCGCTACGTAACCATTCCTATCATACCGGATGTCCTCTACGTAACCTATGAAGTCCGTCCAGGGGAGTGCCTTGCGAAGATCGTAACCTCCCAACTTGGGCTCAAATGGGATGAACTCTCGGAAGACTATGTTCAGACTTTGAAAAGACTCAACCCTGCTATCAAGGATATGGACTTGATCCATCCCGGCCAGCCCATCCGCATCCCGGAGATAGCTGCCACAGCGTCTACTCGCACCGTGGTCACACCCACGAAGCGTTTGGTTTTACCAGCGGCTGAGAGCTTGCAACCCGCCAAAAAGAGCATCCCGTGGTGGCGGGAAGTGGTTTCAAAGACCATAGCCGGGATAGGCGGCAAGTTGTTGGCTTCCGGTTTATGTTACTTTCCGGAAAGTGGCCAGGAGGATCTTACTTTAGACCTTTCTGCCCTTCCGGTCATGGAGCTGGCGGACGGGCGACATCTGATTCTGGAGTCCCACAAGGGCCTTTCAGAGGACTTGGAAAAGGCAATACGCGCCTTCTGGCATCCCCTTGTCATCGTCAGGACAGACCCGGAGGAGCCGGGAGCAACTACGCTGGCCAAGGTCTTTAGTGCTATATCAGGCGGAAAGGCTCAAAGGTTCCTTGATCTTGCCGAGCTGTATGACGGAATGAGGGTCACACTCCGTGCCGACTGGATTTTTTCTCAAACCGACGATCAGGGGGGGCCACCAGCATATGAATGTATTACACTGATAGAAGATCCCCAGGAACGCACCTCGGCTCAGGTAGTAAAATATCTG
>DAOUTV010000142.1 GCA_030668505.1 Desulfobacterales bacterium
AACGGATAACTGACATGAAAAAACATATTCTAGTAGGAATCGATGGGTCGCACGCGAGCATGGACGTGGTTAAATATCTTGTATTCATTTTGGGGAAAGGAACGCGGGTGAAGATAGACCTGCTCTATATACTTCCTGACATCCCTGCTCTTTTTCTGGAACCAGGGGAAAGTATGGCCGAGATGTTGCAAATACAAGACTTCGCGGAAAAAGTGCATAAGGAAAATCGGAACAAAGCAGACTTCGTGCTGGAGGAGGCCACGGGGATCTTGACCGGGGCGGGCATTCACCCGGAAAATATCCGCACCCTGGTCAAGGAGCTCTCTGCCGGTGTAGCCCGAGATATCCTGGCACTGGAACAGGAAGGCACCTATGATGGGATAGTGCTGGGACGTCATGGTACAAGCGCCATAGAAGAGTTCTTAATGGGAAATGTAACACACAAGGTGCTCCAGCACACCAAAGGGCCGATTCTGTGCATAATACATGGCAAGATAGACTCTCGAAGGCTTCTGGTACCAGTGGATAGTTCTCCGAATTCTAAACGTGTCCTAGACCATGTCGCATGGCTTCTCGCTGAGGCAGGTCCCATGGAGGTGACCATCTTGCATGCCGTTGCCCCACTGATTGTAGGGGATATGACCTTGATGTGGACAGGCCTGGCAGAGCTTGAATCCACCATTGAGCAGAGGGTAATAGATGATGCCGAAGAGTTGCTTTCTCAGGCTAAGACCTTTTTAATACAAAATAATGTCCCCGCGTTTGCCATAAAGACCCGTCTTGTAACAAAAGCATTAGGTGTTGCCCGAACCATTATGAAGGAGGCCAGGGAGGGTGGCTACGGGTCCATCATGATCGGTCGTCGTGGGGTCTCACGCACAGAACGTTTCCTGTTTGGAAGTGTCTCCAATAAGATCGTCCAGCAGGCAAGGGATATGGCGGTGTGGGTGGTTTCTTGATCAAAATTTGTGGACCTGTGCGGTTAGTGGATTCGTCGTCTTATCAATACCATCTAAATCCCCCCTAACCCCCCTTTTTCAAAGGGGGGAACCACTTTTGGCTAAAAAGTCCCCCTTTATTAAAGGGGGATTTAGGGGGATTTTTCAAGTAACCGCACAGGTCCAAATTTGTAGGTAAAGACTGAAAAATTACGCAATTGGGACCAACAAGTCAACACAAAGGGAGTAAGGCATTATGTTAGTGCAGGGGTGGATGACGACTGATGTCATTACCATAGATGAGGACGCCTCCATTATGAAGGCGTCGATTATCATGAAGGAAAAAAAGGTCCGCTGCTTGCCTGTGGTCAACAAGAAGGACGAACTGGTTGGTATTGTCAGTGACAGGGATTTGAAAGACGCCGCACCATCGAAGGCAACCACGCTGGATGTGTACGAATTGAATTATCTTCTTTCTTCCATCAAGATTAAGGACCTGATGATTACAAATCTGGCATTTGTCAGGCCGGACGAGACAGTGGAATTTGCTGCGATTCTGATGCTTGAGAACAAGATATCATCGCTTCCGGTTATCAACGATAAGGGTAGACTGATCGGCATTATCACACAAACCGACATTTTCAAGGTCCTGATCAATATTGCCGGAGTCTATACCGGCGGCATTCAATTTGCCTTCAGCCTGGAGGATCGCTCGGGTTCGCTCCGTGAAGCAGCCGACACGATACGCTTCTATGGGGGGCGCATTGTAAGCATTCTATCCACACGCGAAACCGCAGAAGATGGACGTCGTAATGTTTACATGCGCAGCAGCGCCTTGCCGGAAAAGAAGCTCAGGGACCTGGTCAGAGCACTGGAAGAAAAATTCGTGGTCCTTTATACGTCCAAGGACTTGCTGGAAGAGGTGGAAAACCGAAGAGTGCGGATTCCGTAGTTTAGCGCGTAGCTGATAGCTGATAGCTGATAGCTCAAAGGTGAACAGCCCTCCTTGTCGTTTCAGCTATGAGCTGTCAGCTATGAGCTTTGAGCTATCAGCTCTTATTACATATCTGATTTAAAAAACTGGCTCGGTTCAGTGATAGAACCGGGTTTTTTCGTGTATTCGGTCGGAACAGTTCCTTCCTTGAAGCATTCAAAGACGGTCTCAGTTGATTCCGGGACTGCCAGGAGCCCGGTCTCTGCATCTATCTTGGCAAAGACCACACCATCCGGCACCTGGAAAACCCGCACTGGGTTGTCCTTGAGAGCTGCCTGCATAAACTCCAGCCAAATGGGACAGGCAGCCCGAGACCCCGTTTCGTTAATGCCGAGTGGTTTCTCTTCATCAAATCCTACCCAAGCCCCTGTGACGTAGATTGGGGTATATCCTATGAACCAGGCATCGTGGAGTTCGTTGGTTGTACCGGTTTTGCCTGCTGCAGGCCGACCAAGGGCCTTGATCCGCCAGCCGGTTCCGTGCTGAACCACTCCTTGGAGGAGATTGGTAATGATATACGCCGTGCTCTTCTCAATAACTTTTTCGCTTTCAGGCTGATTCTCTTCTAAAATATTCCCGTCCCTATCTACTATCTTAGTGATAAAACATGGTTTTACCCGATATCCTTGATTGTTAAAAATGGCATAAGCGCGTACCAACTCAAGTAGTGAGGTGCCTGATGAGCCGAGTGCAAGAGAAAGGTCCCTGGTGAGCTCGGACTGGATGCCCAGTTTTTGGGCATACTCTATCACATAACCTAAACCGATATCCTTGAGAATCTTGATGGTAACTACGTTTCGGGACTTGGCCAGCGCAGTCCGGAAAAGAGTGGGGCCGTGAAACTTTTCTTCGTAGTTCCTTGGTTTCCATATGAATTCGTTTTCCGTATCCTTATAAACGATAGGGGAATCTATGACAATGGTTGCAGGCGTATAGCCCTTATCGAGGGCAGCGGCGTAAATAATCGGTTTAAAGGCCGACCCGGGCTGACGCCGCGCTTGTATGGCGCGGTTAAATTGACTTACCTTGAAGTCCCGACCCCCGATCATAGCTTTTACGTAGCCGGTTTCAGCCTCCATGCAAAGGAGCCCCCCCTCCACAGTGGGTCTCTGTTCCAAAGCCAAGTCCCATTGCCCGGTCTCTTTCTGCTGAGCCTTAACCCTTGCCAGGATCACATCGCCCACCTTGAGAACATCGCTGACCTTATCCACCTTGACATCATAGTGGGGAACCTCTGGGTCGGGTTTCCTTGCCCATTTCATGTCCTCAAGAAGAAGGTCTCCTTGTTCGCCTCCGATACGAACCGTGGCCTTTTGCTCACCATCATTTACTGCAATTACTACCCCCTGGGTGATGCTTTCTTCTTCCAACGGGTGTTCCTCAAGGTTATCTTGGATTTCTTGAGAAAAGGCCTCGAACTGCTCCGGTTCCAAGTGTTTGAGTGGGCCCCGATATCCCTGCCTTTTGTCCAGCTCATGTAGCCCGTGGTTTATGGCCGCCTGGCCCGCCTTTTGCTGCTCGATGTTGACAGCCGTGTGTATTGTGAGCCCCTCCTTATAGAGGGCATCCCTGCCGTATTTTTCCTCCACATACTTCCGTACGTGTTCAGTGTAGTAGGGAACCTCCTCGATGTACCAGTTGCGTCTGGGCTTGATATCAAGCTGTGTATCGATAGCCTCGGTTGCCTCTACGTTTGTAATTAATTCTTCATTGATCATCCGATTTAAGACATAGACCTGGCGCTGCTTCGCCTTTTGGGGATGCACAAAAGGAGAATAACGACTGGGCGCTTGCGGCAAGCCGGCCAGCATGGCGCATTCGGCTAGATTAAGATCGGCTACTGATTTGCCGAAATAGTTTTCGGCGGCAGCGTAAACACCATAAGCACCGTGTCCTAGGTATATCTGGTTGAGATAGAGCAACAGAATTTCGTCCTTGGTAAATGCCTTGTCTATGCGATAAGCGAGGATCGCCTCTCGTACCTTACGGGCATAACTTTTTTCAGGTGATAGGAAGAAAGACTTGGCAACCTGCTGGGTTATAGTGCTACCCCCCTGAATGATGCTGCCTGCTTCGATGTTTTTTAAAAAAGCCCGGGCGATGCTGAGAAGGTCAACTCCTTCATGTTTGTAAAACCGAGCGTCTTCGGCTGCTACAAAGGCACTGATAAGCATCTCCGGCATACCGGAAAGGGGAACTACGATCCTGCGTTCATTGAAGAACTCGGCAATCTTGCGCTTGTCATCCGAGTAGACAGTAGTGATAATAGGTGGGCGGTAATCCTCCAAAGAGGATATCTTGGGCAGATCTCTTGTAAAGTAAAAATAGACCCCTCCCAGAAAAAGTCCTGCCAGGAGGGACAAAACCAAGACGGTTCCGTAAAAAAAATACAGAAACCTTCCCAAGGTTCCCTTCATGCTCCTTCTGGTTCTTATCTCTTTGACCTGAGGTCGACTCCGATAACGCATTATGATCTATTTATAACAAAAAAGCGTTTCACAAGCAAGATCCATTGGCCTTCAACATTTTGGACCTGTGCGGTTACTTGAAAAATCCCCCTAAACCTGCCCGCCATTGCCGTGTAAGCCGGCAGCCGACTTCCCCATAGTAGCGTCAGCTACGACGGCTGAATTGTAGCCCCCCTGCGAGCGGGGCGTTGGCAGGCGGGTCCCCCTTTAATAAAGGGGGACTTTTTAGCCAAAAGTGGTTCCCCCCCTTTGAAAAAGGGGGGTTAGGGGGGATTTAGATGGTATTGATAAGACGACGAATCCACTAACCGCACAGGTCCCAACATTTTGGATTCTTGATTTCGGATCTAGTGTCCAGAAAATGGTCACGGAGCATGGGAAATGGCTTGATGGCTACTCCATACTTTTTGAACTAACTCATGAGACGCAACACTATCCAATCCTTAATAGTCGATGGTCGATCTTCAATCTGGAATAGACTTGACATGGTCCAGAAATTTCGAGTAATTTGGACCGGGTCTACTCAGGCGGAGGCCCTTTTGTTTTAAATACAAAATAATAAGGAGCTACGCTTCGTCCAAGACAGCGCTCGGAAGAGGTGGCCCCTTCGGGGCAGATACTATTCAAAAATTGAAGTTTAAAGTGCCTAAAGTGAACTAAAGTGCCTAAAGTTAAGGAATGCGCTTTCAGCGCAGCCTATTTTTTAAGATTGACCACGCCAAAAGGCGTGCACATTAATTTTAGCTCACTTTAGGCACTTTAGCTCACTTTTAATTAATAGATACAAAAGCTTACATAACATAGACAATCTTTTATCGATGTTGCAGCTCTAAGCGCCTATATGATTGCCCTAGATTTTGAAAAATGCGGCGGCCTGATTCCTACTATTGTCCAGGATTTTGAAACCGGCGAGGTCCTGATGCTCGCCTTTATGAATGAAGATGCCTGGCGGGAAACTCTAAAGCAGGGCAGGGCCACATACTGGAGTCGGACACGCCAGGAACTCTGGGTCAAGGGTAAAACGTCCGGCCATGTCCAGTGGGTCAGGGAAATCTGGATTGACTGCGACGACGACACCGTACTCTTGAAGGTAGACCAGGTAGGCGAGGCCGCCTGTCATACGGGGTATAGAAGTTGTTTTTTTAGGAAGGTTGAGGGCGACTCAGTTAGAGTGGTCGGCGAGAGAATTTTTGATCCCAAGGAGGTTTACAAATAACGTGGTGGAGAAACTCAAACTCGGCATTCCAAAAGGGAGCCTACAGAACGCCACAA
>DAOUTV010000056.1 GCA_030668505.1 Desulfobacterales bacterium
AATTCGTGTTTTTTCTGGCAGAACATTGTTGCTGTGTTCAACAAAAAGGCACTTCTTTTTGGTTCCGGCTTGTCCGGGTTAGGGTAAGTTAAATTTTTATCACACATTTTGGCCATAATAAAGCACAAATCCCGCAGCACCTTCGGCACTGCGGGATTTTCTTTTTTTCGCGGCTCGAATTCTATGCAGTTACTTATTCTCCTTGACCTCCTCAAAATCGGCATCCACCACGTCTTCATCCTTGGGAGCCTCGGCTTCGGCCTGTGCAGAAGGCCCACCAGCTTGCTCGCCTGCCTGCTGTGCGCCGGAGGCCTTGGCATACATTGCTTCTGCCAATTTGTGAGAAGTTTGCATCAGCTCCTCACTCAGGCGCTTGATCTCATCGGTATCGGTCCCTTCCATGGCTTTCTTGAGACGTTCAATGGCCCCCTCGAGATTCGACTTGAGGCCCGAATCTACCTTGTCACCCACTTCCTGCATTGACTTTTCAGTCTGATAGATAAGGCTGTCAGCGTGGTTCCGGGCGTCTACCAGGGCCCTTTTCTTCTTGTCCTCATCGGCGTGCAGCTCAGCGTCCTTTTTCAGCTTTTCGATCTCTTCTTCCGAAAGTCCGCTTGATGCCGTGATCTGTATCGATTGCTCCTTTCCGGTTCCCAAATCTTTGGCCGAGACATGGACAATCCCATTAGCATCAATGTCGAAGGCGACCTCAATCTGCGGCATGCCCCGAGGCGCAGGGGGTATGCCAACTAGCTCAAAGCGGCCCAGTGTCTTGTTGTATTCGGCCATTTCACGTTCTCCCTGAAGCACGTGGATCGAAACCGCAGGCTGATTGTCCGCTGCAGTGGAAAATATCTGACTCTTCTTGGTAGGTATTGTAGTATTCTTTTCGATCAATTTGGTAAATACACCGCCAAGGGTTTCAATACCAAGGGAAAGGGGCGTCACATCCAGCAACAGTACATCCTGAACATCACCTTTCAAAACCCCTGCCTGGATGGCCGCTCCAAGGGCCACCACCTCATCAGGATTCACCCCTTTGTGAGGCTCTTTGCCAAAGATCTCTTTCACCTTCTGTTGCACGGCCGGCATCCGGGTCATGCCACCCACCAAGACCGCCTGGTTAATGTCTGAAGGGGTTAGCCCTGCGTCCTTTAACGCCGTCTGGCAGGGACCCACCAGCTTATTCAGCAAGTCATCAACCAGACCTTCCAGCTTGGCCCGATTCAGTTTCATATTCAGATGTTTTGGGCCGCTGGCATCAGCCGTAATAAATGGAAGGTTGATGTCAGTTTCCATGGAGGTCGAAAGCTCCATCTTGGCCTTTTCAGCAGCTTCCTTAAGACGCTGTAAGGCCATCTTGTCATTGCGGATGTCGATCCCTTGGTCTTTCTTAAATTCATTGGCTATGTAATCGATTATCCTCTGATCAAAATCCTCACCGCCCAGATGAGTATCGCCATGGGTAGATTTTACCTCAAATACCCCTTCGCCGATTTCCAGCAAGGAGATATCAAAGGTCCCCCCACCCAGGTCAAAAACTGCAATTTTCTCATCTTTTCTCTTGTCAAGACCATATGCCAGAGAGGCGGCGGTCGGCTCGTTGATAATCCTCAAGACGTTCAGACCGGCGATCCGACCCGCATCCTTGGTCGCCTGACGTTGGCTGTCGTCAAAATAGGCCGGCACCGTGATGACCGCATCAGTAACCTTCTGACCGAGGTATTCCTCAGCCGTTTTTTTCATGCTTTGAAGAATATACGATGAAATTTCGGCGGGGCTGTACGCCTTTCCCTGCATGTCAACCTGGACGTCCCCGTTCGGGGCTTGGGTGATCTTGAAAGGACAGATCTCTTTGTCCCGCTGAGCTTCCGCCGAAGCATACTTTCGTCCAATAAGGCGCTTGACCGCAAACACCGTATTCTCCGGATTCGTCACTGCCTGTCGTTTGGCCACCTGGCCCACAAGACGTTCCCCGCTTTCGGTCGTGGCCACCATGGACGGGGTTGTACGTGCCCCTTCAGGGTTGGTAATCACTTTTGGCTCCTTCCCTTCCATAATAGCCACACACGAGTTGGTTGTGCCAAGATCAATACCTATAACTTTACTCATTACTTGCCTCCTTATACTCAAGTTACTTTATGTTTATGTCAACTTTATGTTCATCCTCAGTGGTCTGTGGCTCGATGTCCGGCTTGGCATCAGGCTTCTTGGAAACCACTACCATGGCTGGCCGAAGAAGTCTCTCTCTTATTATGTATCCCTTCTGAAGTTCCTTTGAAACTGTATTATCAGGGTGCCCTTCAGATTCTTCCTGCATGACGGCTTGGTGAAAATTTGGATCAAATGGCTTGTCCAAAGAATCGATAGAGACAACACCAAACTTCTCAAGGCTTTCCTGTAGCCCTTTTAGGGTCATCTGGACGCCTTCCCGCATCCCATTGAAGGCACTCTCATTATTTTCGTAAGGAATTTCGAGGGCCCGCTCCAGGTTGTCCACGATCGGCAGAATATCCTTGATTAGTGATTCATTGGCGAATTTTCTAAAATCGTTCATCTCCCGTTCCATACGTTTCTGGTAATTTTCAAATTCTGCCGTTACCCTAAGGAGTCGATCGTAGTTTTCTTCGGCCCTTGCTTCAGCAGCTCTGAACTGTTCTTCAAGGCTTTCCTCCTCGGCTGAGCCTCTCTCAGCCTCCTCGGAAGCGCCTGCCTCTAGTTCATCGGCCACTTCGATTTCACCTTTTTGCCCAGAAGGGTGTTTGCTTTTTCTCTTACTCAAGGACACCTCCTAACGTCCACTTGAGATAGCATGGGAATTTCCTTGTTCGCTTTGAGCTTTCAGCTTTGAGCTTTCAGCTAACTTAATCTTGATTGATTTGATGTGTTTATCCATTTTTAGCTAAAGGGTGATAGGAAAATAATAACCCCCTGGGACTTTGTCAAGAGCCGGTTACTTAAATAGTTTCCCCTGCCAAGTCTCTCTGGCCTCCAATGTATTATTGATAAGAGAAAGGGTCTGCTGTTTGTTTAAGCTCCATCCAGGGGATAGAAGGACCGAGGGATCGGGATCTCCGGTAAGACGTTGTACGATAATATTGGGGGAAAGACGTTCTATGAACGCGGCCACCCAATCCACGTAGGTCTCCTGGTCCAGGACTGCACAGCCGCCCTCCTGAAAAAGCCTGGCCAATGGAGTTCCCTTAAGGATATACAGGCTGTGGATTTTAATGCCGTCTATACCTAGGTCGGCCAAGGCTTTAGCTGTATCAAGAATATCCTCCCTGGATTCGCCGGGAAGCCCCAATATGACATGGGCACAAATCAGAACATTTCGACCCTGGGTCATCCGCACAGCTTGAACAAAATCTTCAAAGGTATGCCCCCTATTGATCACTTCCAGCGTTCGATTGTGTATGGATTGAAGTCCGTATTCAATCCAAACCATGTGCGTAGCAGTGTATTCTTGAATAAGGTTTAGTCTTGCCTCATCAACGCAGTCCGGCCTGGTGCCAATAGCAAGCCCAACTATCCCGGAATCTGCCAGGGCCTCATCGTATCGTTTGCGGAGGATATCGCAAGGGGCGTAAGTATTTGTAAAAGCCTGAAAATAGGCAATAAACTTCACGGCCTTGTACCGGCCTGCCAATCGCACTTTTGCCTGCTGAATCTGCCCCTTGATTGATTCGGCTCTGCGGGCTGCCCCAGTACCGGAGCCCATACCATCGCAATAAACGCAACCACCAAAGGACAGGGTTCCATCCCGGTTCGGGCACGAAAAGCCGGCATCTATGGTTATCTTCTGAACCCTGCAGCCAAAGCGTTTCCTGAGATAACCATTAAAATCATTGTATCGTCTACCGGTCATAGGATGCGGTGTGATTTCCAGAGAGGTTATCATGGACGAATGGAAACGCGTCGCGGGGTTTGGTGGTTAAAGCTTGGTTGCGCACCCTTCATCGAACCCTTTTCCAACGAACCTTAAGCTGTCAGAATTCGGCCGAGGCCATCCCACGACACAGACTGTATTACTTACCGCTGCTTCCTCCCGGATCTGACGGGGTTCGTAACCGCCTGTTGCGTGGTGCCCGACCTGGGGCAGCTCTTGGAACATGGAAGTGCAGACCCTCAAAAGGGAATTCAGCCCCGCATTAAGCGGATTTCGGGTAACAGGACACCGCTAACTTCCCGCCTAGCGCAACCAAGCGACTATTTT
Organism: Desulfobacterales bacterium; assembly: GCA_030668505.1. Lineage (GTDB taxonomy): Bacteria > Desulfobacterota > Desulfobacteria > Desulfobacterales. Next base: position 4,217 of record DAOUTV010000056.1, read on the forward strand.
ATATCTTAAGGTTTGCTCCATTTCAACAGTAAAATCCTTTCTGCGGCCCTCCGGCATCTTTTCCCTTGACTCAACCCCTTCGGCAACTTGTAATATATAATACTCTCCATGCCGACCTCAATGTCATTAAATTAAGAACCGTTCCTTTAAGGTCCCCCTTTAAAAAAGGGGGATTTAGGGGGATTTAGAAAAGGGGGGAGATTTTGAGCTTAAGTTAATGACATTGATGCCGACTTTCAAAAAAAATCACGGTTTCTTGTCTGCGGTTGAGGCCGCTATCCGCCATTATCACATGCTCGATGGAGGAGATACCATCCTGGTGGGCGTTTCAGGTGGACCTGACTCTGTGGCGCTTCTTTATAGTCTTGTGAGCCTTGCGCCTAAGTGGTGTCTCCGATTGGTCGTAGCACATTTGAACCACCAATTACGTGGAGCGTCCGCAGATCAGGAGGCGGCTTTTGTCGGTAGGCTATCTAATGTATTGGGTATTCCCTGTGAAATAGGTTCAAGAAACGTAGCAAAATATGGTGCCGAGCAAAAACTTTCCCTCCAGGAAGCAGCCAGGATTGTTCGTTATACCTTCTATGATGAGGTAGCGGACAAGTATTCTGCCGGCAAAATTGCCCTTGGTCATCATGCAGATGACAATGCTGAATCGATCCTCATGCATTTGCTGCGGGGAACCGGCCCCTTGGGACTTGCCGGCATCCGTCCTGTTCGTCATGGACGCATCATCCGACCGCTTATAGGCTTGACCAGGAAGGAGATATTGGCTTTTCTCAAACAGGACGGCTTTGAGTACATGAGAGACCGTTCCAACCTAGATACAAAATACCTCCGGAACAGGATACGTCACAAACTGTTGCCTCACCTTAAGGAAGGTTATAACCCGAATACGGTTTGTGCCCTGAACCGTCTTGCTTCCATTCTCAGGGATGAAGAGGATTTCTGGGACCGGGAGGTCCGGCGAACACTACAGGGGCTTGTATTGGACCATACTCCGGATTGCCTATCCCTTAAGTCTCGCGGGCTTTCTAGTCTGCACCCGGCTCTGTTGCGTCGTATGGTACGCCACGCAGTCTTATCATTAAAAGGAGATCTGAGACGACTTGGCCATGTTCACGTCGAAGCAGTAGCCCGGCTTATCGCCGCGCCTTCACCTGAGGGGCGTCTGGATCTGCCGGAGGGGGTTAGGGTAGTTCGTGATCGGGAAGTGGTCAATTTTTTATTGTACCCCCGTGAGGAAGATGCCTGGTTTGAATATCACATACCACGCATACAAACTACCTTTATCCGTGAAATCGGCATCTTACTAAAACTTTCGGTATGCGATGGCAATGATGTCTCTCACCCCAAGAACTATCCTCAGACCACAGCGCTTTTTGACCTGGCTGCGGTCACTTTTCCGCTCATGGTTAGAAACCTCAGGCACGGAGACCGATTCAAGCCTTTGGGGATGGTCGGCTCACAGAAGGTAAATACCTTTTTCATAAACCATAAGGTTCCCCGCTCAAATAGGCTGCGCTGCCCCATTCTACTTAGTGGCGGGAAAATTATATGGGTGGGAGGATACCGCATAGATGATTCGGCCAAGATCACCGAAAAAACGAAAAAGGTCTTGAAAGCGGAACTCTTGCCGGCATGAGTAATAAAGATTGAAATCCCGAATTTAGTGTATTATGTTTAAAACTTAATGCATTCGTAAAAAGTCGGATTCAGTCAATGTGTCATTTCGACCGCAGGGAGAAATCTTATCTTTTCAGCAAGTTATATCTCATAGATTTCTCGCTTTCAGCCGTCGTAGCCGAGGCTACTATGGCGAAGTCGGCTCGCTCGAAATGACAGGTAGTTGTGACTTTTTACGAGTGCATCAAACTTGATGAAATCGTAAAAAGTCAAAAAACATCATTTTTTGTCATTCCGGCGAAAGCCGGAATCCAGTGTTTTCAGAAACTTATGACTGACCTGGACCCCGGCTTTCGCCGGGGAGACGACTTTTTACGAGTTCATCAAACTTGAGAGTCTAAAGTTCTCGGGAACAAGTCTTAATGTCCCCCTTTTTTAAAGGGGGGAATTAGCTGTTAATAATTTCAGGTAATTATGCGAACTTTAGACTAACCGGTTTGTAATAAGTTGCAAGATTTTCCCCTATAAACTCAGGGAGGTTATCCTTTCGTGAACCCTTTTTACAAAAATCTGGCCCTATGGCTGGTGATCAGCCTTATGATGATCCTACTATTTAACCTGTTTAACCAGTCGAGGGTCCGGGACAATGAAATCAGTTATACGGAATTCATGGCTCAAGTCGAAAATGGCGCCGTTATTGGGGTCGTAATTCAGGGTCAAGAAATCTCCGGTACCCAGGCGGATGGTAGGCGTTTCAAGACCTTTGCCCCTCAGGATGCAGACTTGATCAAAATTCTGAGAAGTCGCGGAGTAACCATTAAAGCAAAACCTCCTGCTGAAGCCCCGTGGTATATGAATCTGCTGGTATCATGGTTTCCGATGATTCTGTTGATTGGCGTATGGATCTTCTTCATGCGTCAAATGCAAGCAGGCGGGGGCAAGGCCATGTCTTTCGGAAAAAGTAAAGCCCGGCTTCAATCTGAACAGTCTGCGAAGGTAACTTTTGAGGACGTTGCAGGCATTGATGAAGCCAAGGAAGAGTTAGGGGAAATCATTGATTTTTTGAAAGACCCTAAAAAATTTACCCGCTTGGGAGGAAGAATCCCAAAGGGGGTGCTTCTTATGGGTGCGCCTGGAACCGGCAAGACGCTTTTGGCACGGGCAATCGCCGGAGAAGCAGGTGTTCCCTTTTTCAGTATTAGCGGTTCGGATTTTGTCGAAATGTTTGTAGGCGTTGGCGCCTCCCGTGTCAGGGACCTGTTTGTTCAGGGGAAAAAGAATGCGCCCTGCATAATCTTTATTGATGAAATTGACGCTGTGGGCCGACACAGAGGAGCTGGTCTTGGAGGGGGTCACGATGAAAGAGAGCAGACCTTGAACCAGCTCCTGGTGGAGATGGATGGATTTGAATCTAACGAAGGAGTCATCCTGATATCCGCCACAAATCGACCTGATATTTTGGATCCTGCCCTTATGCGTCCCGGACGTTTTGACCGCCAAGTCGTTGTGCCCGTACCCGACATTAAGGGCCGGGAAGGAATACTGAAGGTTCATAGCCGAAAGACTCCCCTGGCCGACGATGTGGAGTTGTCGGTCCTTGCCAGGGGTACACCCGGATTCTCCGGGGCAGACCTTGAAAATATGGTCAACGAAGCCGCACTTCTGGCAGCCCGTTTTAGCAAAGATCGTCTGGAAATGGTTGACTTTGAAGAGGCCAAGGACAAGGTGCTCATGGGAACAGCTCGTAAGAGTATGATCATCAGCGACCACGAGAAAAGGAATACCGCCTATCATGAAGCGGGCCACACCTTGGTAGCCAGGATGATCCCGGGAACCGATCCGATTCACAAAGTGACCATCATCCCCAGGGGGCGTGCATTGGGGCTTACCCAGCAACTCCCTATAGATGAAAAGCATACCTACCCTAAACAATACCTCTTGAACGGTCTTGCTGTACTCATGGGTGGTCGGGCAGCCGAAGAGTTGGTCCTGAACGAGATAACCAGCGGGGCGGGTAACGACATTGAGCGAGCCACAGAAACCGCACGCAAAATGGTCTGCCAGTGGGGCATGAGTGAGAGATTGGGGCCACTTTCCTTTGGCCAGAAGGACGAACAGATCTTCCTTGGAAGAGAGTTTGCTCAACATAAAGACTATAGTGAAGAGACGGCTATGCTTATCGATCAGGAGATTAGGGGTGTCGTCACCCATGCTTATGAAAAGGCCAAAAAAATTCTTCAGGAAAATATGGACTCCCTCCACGCCCTGGCACAGGCCCTGCTCGATAGAGAGACCCTGGTAGAAAAGGAAATAGATGCCATCATCGCTGGTGATGTCCCCAAGACCGCAGAGCAAAGTGAAGAAGGGACAAAATCCGGCACACACACCCAGAATGAGACCACGGCACCCGGAAAACTCCGGCCACTTCCTAGCTAGTGCCCATCCATGAATCGTAAAAACTCAATGGGCACAAGCGTGACGGCTTCGTAAAAAGTCGTCACTCCGGTGAAAACCGGAGTCCAGAGCCTTTTTAACTATCTGAATAGACTGGATTCCGGCGCCTGCCCCGGACCAC
>DAOUTV010000039.1 GCA_030668505.1 Desulfobacterales bacterium
CCCAGAAGTTATTTACAATAACCAAAGCAAACATGATCTTAGCGTTGAGTCGTTAAAATGTAAAACTAGAAGCACGAAATTAGAAATCCGAAACAATATCAAAATTCGAATTCTCTAATGTTCTAAACAGGTTTTGGATTTTGGTCATTAGATATTCGAATTTGTTTCGAGCTTCGATATTCGAATTTCGGATTTATAATATCTCCTATACGGGTACAGCGCAATCTCTGAAATTATGTCAGTTATTCCTGGGACACGACACTAGAATTAAGGGCGTTAAATGATCCCTTGGTCCGAATGAAGGTATTTTACAGTGCATAAAAAAACACGTGTTAGCTCCGGAGTAGGCCAGCTGGATCGCCTTCTGGGCGGACTTTTCATTGGCGACAACGTGGTCTGGCACGATGATGCAGGTAATCTGGCCTCAGCTTTTTGTCTAAACTTTCTAGAAACTTCCCTGTCCCTGCAAAAGCCGGTCATATACATCAGCTTTGATCGCTCTCCCAAAAACCTCCTTGACAAACTGGGACACCTGGCTGAAAGCCCGGATCTAACTATCCTAGACGGCTTCACTTGCGGCAAAGGGGCCAGCAGTTCAATCTTCACGAAATTCTATGAAGAGCCGCCCGACCCTGAACAGCTCTGTCACGTTAAGATGATCGACAAGCCCCGGGATATGGAATTTGTCGCAGAGACTCTCTACGCTGTACTTGAAACAATGCTAAAAGGAGATGTTTGCCTGATATTCGAAAGCATGACCGGCATGCAGGAGATCTGGGGAGGAGAGGAGGCTATTCTTACATTTTATTCACATTCCTGCCCCCGGCTCTATGAGTTGGATACAATCGCCTACTGGATCATGGAAAAGTTGGCCCACTCACAACAACTTAGGGCTCAGATAAATCAGATTGCACAGGTAGCCATCAACCTAACCATAAAGAGGGGTACTACAACTCTGACGATCGTCAAAGCCGAACACCGCGGCACTGAAGATACACAGGCCCCTTATCGCTACTGGACCAAGGACCTCACGATCACCTTTGATATGGAAAAGCGTGGCCGTGGGCATATAAACCTCGGTCTGCGCATAAAAGAACTTCGTATCAAGAGGGGCCTTTCCCAGGCAGAGCTGGCAAAATTGGTAGGGGTAACACCCAGCACAGTCTCCCAAGTAGAAGCCAACATTATCTATCCTTCTTTGCCCGCCTTATTGAAGATGGCCGAAGTACTTTCGGTGGATATCACTTCCCTGTTTCAACAGGCCATTGAGTTGGAAAAAAGGATCATTTTCCCCATGGCCGACGCCGTGAGCGTCGGGTTCCCCGACCTGCCCAAAGGTTCAATGGAAGGAAAACTCTTAACGCCCCCCGATTTTGAGGGGAAGATGGAACCCTATATTATTGACATCGAACCCAATCGCGATCTTCCCACCCATTTTTTCATCCACAAGGGCGATGAGATGGGCTATCTCCTTTCCGGCAAACTCAGAATGTCCCTTAAGAAAGCCACTTATACTGTCCGGTCAGGGGATGTAATCTATCTCGCCTCCGAGATGCCGAGTCAATGGAGAAACCCAGGCCCCAATGTGGCAAGACTGCTATGGATAAAATCAAAATAGCCTTAGTTTATTAGTTCTATAATTCGTGTTTTTTCTGGCAAATTTATTCCAGCAAGAGCCTTGGAGGAACTATAAAATCTGATACTGGATGCTCGATACTGGATGCTGGATTCAAGGATTATCCAGTATCAAGAATCCAGGATCCAGGATCAAATGCCATCCAATAAACGCATCAATTTCCGAATCCTCTCTTAGCCATTCCATTATATTCTTTCAAATTTCGCTCTTATTTTAAAACAGGCAAGATCCTCCATCGGGAAAAAATAAATCGGCGCCGCAAATATTAGTACAACTCATGTTGACAAAAAATATTTAAGTATGTATGACAATAAGCCGATAACTTTAATGGTTAGGTCGATGTAGAGGTGACCACAACCCTTTTTTGACAAAGGAGAATACGATGGTTAAAAAAATTGCCAAGAATATCAGTGTATTGGAGTTTGGATGTCGGGCTCCCCTCAAATTTTTTGAACATTGCTCCAAATGTGCACGCTTTGGAGAAAGTTGCCCGGACTTGGCACTTGGCAAGGAGATTCTTCGTGGCAAGAAAAAAATCGCATACGGGGATGACCGAACCGAAGATACAGTCCACATCACCGCATTCAATTGCCTGACACCACTGTACTACTTTGAGCGCAGCCGTAATAAGTGCGCACACGAAGGCCGTTGCAGGGAAGAGGGCCTGCTATTGGCCCTGCTGGATGGCAAAAAGGCCTTGGATTATTCCCACAAGGAGGTCACCGAACTTCCTAGAGTGCGGAGGCACAAGGTGGGTAAGGCTGCCCCCGCAACAGCTCAAAAAGCAGCTTCCTAAGTGCTTCGATTCGCAAATACGGTTACGTATTTTGACAGATCACGAAGGACTAAGGCATTCTATTTGCACAAGAAAGCCTCAATTTGTGATTCTATCTGCTCATCGGTAAAGGCGTCGATATTGATGGCATGCCGGTAACAGGTGGCTGCGCATACGCCGCACCCCTTGCAAGCTACGTCGATGACTTGAGCCTTGCGTCCATTATCTGTCTCCACAATCCTCAAGGCTTCAAAGGGGCAAAGCGCCACACAAAGGCTGCACCCACGACAAGCCTCCTCATTCACCCGGGCGATGATCCCCTCGGTAACGATCGAATCCTGAGAAAGAAGTGCCCCTGCTCTGGCGGCTGCCGCCTGGGCCTGGGCAATTGTTTCGTCAATAGGCTTTGGATAATGTGCGAGGCCTGCCATGAAAATACCATCTGTGGCAAAATCGACAGGCCTCAACTTGACATGGGCCTCCAAAAAGAAGCCCTCCTGATTCAATGAAGTTTTGTAGAGCCTTGACAACACCTCATTATCACAGCAAGGGACAATAGCCGAGGCAAGGGTCAAGATGTCCGCTTCGATTTCAATACGGCATTTCAAAGCCTGATCCTTCACCGTGACCTTCAGTTTGCCGTTTTGACGCTCAACGCACGGTTTTTCCTCTAATTTATAGCGAATGAAGACGATCCCTTTAGACCGGGCCTCTCTATAGATATCTTCCCTGCCGCCATATGTACGGATGTCACGGTACAAGACGTACACATCCATATCGGGGTTGATCTCCTTCAGTTTTAAGGCACTATGAATTGAATGGGTGCAACACATCTTGCTGCAATACGGCCTTTCCGGTACTCTTGAACCCACACACTGGATGAATACAGCGGTATTGATGCCCTTGAATCTGTTCGGGTTATTGAAAACTTCACGGTCGAGTTCCAGGGCGAGGTATACGTCGGGGTCTTTTTTGGTGTAAAGGTATTCAGTAGGCTTGTAGGCTTCACCTCCAGTGGCCAGAATGGTCGCTCCGTGCTTCACCTCTCGCTCATTCCCTTCGCCATCAGTGACTATGGATGTAAAATTGCCTACAAAACCTGACACTGCCTTGACCGTGCTCTTCAGATAAACACGCACGAAAGCATGTTCCTCTAACTGCTGGGTCAGTTCTTCAATATAGGGTCGTATCTCTTCGCTCTTCCATGTCCTATAAAGTTTCAATGCCTGGCCACCCAAGCGGTCACCACGCTCCACCAAGTGAACCTCATACCCCTGGCAAGCCAGGTTCACCGCACTCGTCATCCCTGCTACCCCGCCCCCGACCACCAAGCATGACTTGGTAACCGACACCCTGGGTTCAACCAATGGTTCCATAAGACCTGCCTTGGCCACAGCCATGCGCACCAGGTCCTTGGTCTTTTCCGTGGCTTCGTCATGATCATTCATGTGAACCCACGAACACTGATCCCGGATATTGGCCATCTCAAAAAGATACTTATTGAGGCCTGCCTCGCGAAGGGTTTCTCTGAATAGCGGCTCATGTGTCCTCGGAGAACAGGAAGCAACAACCACACGGTTCAGACTATGTTCTTTGATAAGGTTCTTGATCTTTTCCTGGACATCTGCCGAGCAGGCAAAGAGTTCGTCAGAAGCCCACACTACATGCGGAAGGGCTCTGGCATATTCAGTCACTTCCTGAATACGGACCACACCCCCGATATTTATACCGCAGTGGCAGACAAAGACACCGACACGGGGTACCTCCCCAATCACGCCTCTTTCTTCCGGATAGGACTGCGCTCTGGTGAGGGTATGACGGACTTCTGACAGCGCAGCAGATGCAACACCTGCTGAAGCGCTTGCCTCCATCACGGATTGAGGAATATCCTTGGGCCCTTGAAAAGCACCACAAACGTAAATGCCCGGCCTGGAAGTATTGACCGGTCTAAAACTGCTTGTCTCTGAAAAACCATAACGATCTAAATCAATACCCAATCTTGCGGACAGATCTTTGATCTGATCGGATGTCCCAAGACCGACCGACAACACCACCATATCGAATGCCTCTTCAACCACCATAGAATCCTCATCAGTGTAACGGATTATGAGGTTCTCGGTCTTGTCCTCTTGGGCTATGGTATCGATCCTAGACTTGACAAACCGAACGCCCACGTCATATTTGGCCCGGTTGTAGAACTTCTCAAAGTCCTTGCCGTGTGTTCTTATATCGATATAAAAGATGGCTGTATCGAGTTCATTAGGCGCATGTTCATTGGCCAACATGGCCTCCTTGATAGCATAGGTGCAGCAGACAGAAGAGCAGTACCCCCGACCCACTGAAGGATCCCTGGAACCCACACACTGAATCCATGCGATCTTCTCTGGCTCTTTGCCGTCTGAAGGCCTGCGAACGTGACCTTTGAAGGGACCGGTGGCAGAAAGGATACGTTCAAACTCCATACTTGTGACCACATTAGGGAATTGCTTGTACCCATAGGTTCCCTTAATCTGAGGGTCGAACGGCTCATACCCGGGCGCCAGGATCACCGCCCCTATCTCCACCTCCAGTGAGGTCTCCTGCTGATCAAAATCAATCGCTTGAGCCCCGCACACCCTCTCACACTGCTTACATTCCTGATTTGTTAAAAAAAGGCAAAACCTCGGGTCTACGTGGAAGGCAGCCGGTATAGCCTGGGGATAATCGATATGTAATGCCTTTGTGGATGACAGGCCTTCATTGAAGCGATCCTTGATGACCACAGGACAGTAAGATGTGCATGTAGCGCATGCCGTGCATTTTTCCGGATTAACATAACGGGGTTGCTGAACGAGGGTTGCAGTAAAATGTCCTGGTTCGCCTTCTAGTCTTTGGAGTTCTGTTGATGCAAGAATCTCAATATTTGGGTGGCGATCACACTCGTTCATCTTGGGAGCCAACATGCACATGGAACAGTCATTGGTTGGGAAGGTCTTGTCAAGCTGCCCCATTTTGCCGCCGATGGCAGATGACCTTTCAACGAGGTAGACAAAGAACCCCGAATTGGCCACATCGAGCGCTGCCTGCATGCCCGCTATACCGCCACCCACAACCATAACAGCGCCGACGATGTTATGATTGTTATTGGTATGATTCATATGACGAGATTATCGAATTGAGGGATTGAGGGATTTAGTCATCTACTAACTCCAAGGCTCCGGAATTGCACCAGCTAACACAGGAAGGATTGGGAGGGATGCCGCAGAAGTCACACTTTAAGGGAAAGCCGGTCTCAGCCTCAATGAAAAAGGGTTTCTGTGGACATGAGGCGCGGCACAGCACACACATGTCATAGATCTGATTGCCAACTTTTATGTTTAGCTTTGAGGTACAAGCCGCGTCCACAAAAGGACCGGCAATCACAGGGAAAAACACATTCCCCTCATGAAAGACCCGGATCCGCGCCCTTCGAGGATTGGCAGTACCGGTCACATGATTTAGAGAACAGGCAATCTCACAATGCCTGCAACCGGTGCATTTGTCGTGGTCGATCTTTATCCTTGGCATACAACTACCCTTGCTTTCTGGTCACAGGCTTAAGAATCTCTCGCCCGCTCCCTTTGGTCGCTCGAGCCCGCAGAGATCACAGAGATCATTCTTTTTGGCCTGATTTTTTGAGGAGGAAAAATCAAGCCAAGAGCTCAGTCCGCCGACGGCGGACGATATTGATCCTGCAATTGCCATCCTAGAGCAAAGGCTTATTGAAATTCATTCAGTAAGACAGTTTTTCAAGGATAATGATCTCCCGCGTGAGCGGGATGGCAGTTTGGGCAGATTTCCCCTCTCAGGAAATCTGCTCAAAAACTCAGTGCCTCTGTGCGCTCTGTGAGAGACAAAAGGAGCCCGTGATCACTTTCTACCCTTCCAGCTCCAAAGCCTTTAAGGTATCCGGAGTGGGCTCGCCTTTCTTGCTCCATCCGCGAAGCTGATAGTAGTTGGGAAGCATCTCCTCCACCTTGCTGATCTCCCCCTGAGCCGGACCATCCGGGAGCGGTTCCTTAAGGAATCTCTCAGGCAGGGAGTCATGGGTATGGTCAAACCCGGCGCGATTATTGAACAACCTTTCCTGGTTCCAGATCCGCTCTCCGATTCTCAAGAGATCATCCGCACGGAAGTCCGTGCCCAGGCAACTGTTGACCATGGGGACGAAATTGTTGAACTTGAGCCCCAGCAAAAGCCAGTTGCAAAGACCAAGGGAATCCAGAACGGCACCCATGTCCTGGTATCGTTTGACCAGTTCAGGTTTGCCTTCCGTGGTCAACGGGTCCACTTTTTCGTTTACATTCAAAAGCTCTTCAACAAAGGTATAGGCATAAACATGATAGGGTCCGTAATTCGAGGTGGCAAAATGAAGACCCATACCCTGGATGGACCTGGGATCAAAGGGGGCCATGGGCAATCCTTTCACACCCATGAAGCTTTTCCGCTGACCGTATTCTATAGCCAAGGCCTCCCCACCTTTGCCTATTCTTTTGGCGTGCCCCTTCTTGGTAGACATGAGCGTCAAGGCCTGAATGAGCCCTTCTCCCTGGCCAAAGCCCAATTCTAACTTCAGGGTGTCCTTAGAGGCAATTCCCTTCTCCACCAACTCCATGGCTGTGGCCACAGTTCCTCCTGCCGCAATGGGATCCAACCCCATTTCGGCGCAAATCATATTGGCCATACCGATTATGCTCAAATCGCTAACACCGCAGTTAAGCCCGAGGGCACCGATAGCCCAGTAAGTGGGTGCCATCCCTTTCCCTTTAAATAGGGGATTGTCCATGTCCGTCTTCTTGAGACAGGCGACGGGGCAGGCAAAACACCCTCTGCTTCTCAAGGCAAAGGCATTAGACAGGGCCTGTGTTCCGATATTTTTTGATTCCGTGAAAGCAGTACCCTGAAAATTCTTATAAGGCAGCATCCCCTTTTGACAACAGAGATCTACAATAAAGGCGGATCCCCAGAGAGACATCGAATGAGAGGTGAGCGGAGCGCTGTTCAATTTATTGATCAGGGTTGTAACAACCCGCACAAACCTATCACCGTCTGCTATTGACAAGGAATGGCTCCCCTTAACGGCAATGGCTTTGAGATTCTTGGAACCCATGACCGCGCCGATGCCCGCACCACCAACGGACAAGAGCCCGTTGTTAACGATGTTAGCTAATGGCAGTAATTTCTCACCGGCAGGACCTATAGAAACCAGATATGTCTCCCTGGCCGCCCAGTTGTCGGTGAGATTCTTCTTGAAGACTTCCTCTGTTTCAGATGTGGTGCGGCCCCAATATTCAAGACCTGGCTGGATGCTGATTTTATCGTCCATTATGGACAGAATGGCCGGGTGTTCAGACCTTCCTTCAACTATGATCATGTCAAACCCGGCAAATTTGAGTTCCGCGCCAAAATGCCCCCGCATCTTTGCGCTGGCGATGGTTCCGGACAGTGCGCTCTTTGTGACAACATTACACGAGGCACCGGTAACGGCACCAGTGCCCACCATCGGGCCGGAAACAAAAATCAACTTGTTTTCCTGCCCAAGGGGGTCAGTCTGCGGGTCTACTTCATCTGAGTAAACCTTGACCCCAAGACCACGTCCGCCCAGAAACTTATCAAGCAGACCAGGGTCAATCTCCTCAATACGGTGTTTGCCTTCGGTCAGATTGACCCGAAGGCAACGACCGGTCCATCCGTACATTAGTTACCTCTCAAGGAACTGCCATGAAGAAGGAAAAAAGTAACCAGTTTTCCTTGCACATAAGGCTTAACTGACTAAATCCGAATATCGAATATCGAAATACGAAACAAGCCCGAATTTCAAATATCAAATGTTCAAAACGTTACACATTCAGGAACTTAGGAATTCGGTATATAGTATTCCAACACGTTAATCCTTCAATCCTTTAATTGTTTTGTTTTGAATTTCTCATTTTGGACATTTGAATTTGCTTCGGATTTCGGATTTCGAGTTTCAGCTCACCAGCTTGAAGTTTACAACTTTTCGTGAATAACCAAGAAATAGACCTTCTTATACTATTACTTCGTAACAGTTGTTAAGCAGCGCCCCTGAGCCACTCTACTGTTTTATCTTTCAGGGCCTGATCATAGCCAAACATCACGCATGCCGTGCGGCAGCATCCGCAGCCAATACATTTGTCAGTATCCACATATATGGAGCCCTGCTGGTCTATGATTGCATGCACAGCGCATACAGGTTCGGCAAAACAGGACTTGCAGTTGAGCTTACATATAATGTTCAACATAATTATCGCCTCCTTTTATCCCAAAATCTTTTCCACCTCTTCAGCATCACTCTCCATGACATAGGTGATGCCGGATACCTCTGCTGCATCTCGGGTAAGCGCTACCAGATCATTGCGATCAATGTATTTGAGGGCAAACTTTCGAGCTCCTGCCATGAACTGCTGTAGACCCTGTTTCATTCTGTCGATGTAAGAATACATGCCAATCGCCCCTGGAGGGAGTTTAGCAAAATCGTTTCCGAATCGATCCTTGAGTTCCGCACCGACAGCAAACAGCTTCTCAAATCCTTCGCTCGGGTCTTCACCTTCGTCTTCCATCTTTTGCGTCATCAGTCGACCATGGGTCTTACCCACCATGGCTGCTGTCAATATTGCCCTTCCAAGGCAAATCGCCTTCACATAGGGGGCTCCAAGGGCAATCGCCTTGAATATATGGTCTTCAAGAGAAAGCCCGCCGGCTATGGCAATCGGTGGAATATATGCCCCCCTTGCCCTTAATTTCTCACACATCTGATAGGTCAGACACTCCAGTTGTACTGTGGGGACGCCCCACTCGTTCATCATGCGCCAGGGACTCATGCCAGTGCCTCCGCCGGCTCCGTCTATAGTCAAAAGATCAATCTTGGCATCGGAGGAATACTTAATGGCCCTGGCAAGATCGGCCGGCCGATAGGCCCCGGTCTTTAACGTGACATATTTTGCGCCCACACCTCTAAGGTGCTCTACTGACTTATGGAAAGCATCTTCATCGACCATCCCAAGACGGGAATGGCGCTCAAATTCCGAAATGCCGCCGGCTTTAAATGCCCTCTGCACAGCTGGATTGGTGGGATCCGGAAGCACGATATAACCCCGTTCCTTCAACTGAAGTGCCCGCTCTATGGAAGGGAGTTTTACCTCGCCTCCAATGTCTTTTGCACCCTGGCCCCACTTGAGTTCAAAAATCTCAACACCCAGCTTTTGAATCACGTATTCCGGTACGCCCAACTTGGTATCTTCTACATTGGCCTGGACGATGATCCCTCCTGTGCCGTCATACCATTCCTTAAAGGCATTTACTCTGCGTTCCATTTCAGGAGACCTGGCTATCTTCCCGTTACTAAACTCCGCCTGTGGATCCATGCCGCAGATGTTTTCCCCTGCTACAACTATTACCCCGGATATGGCTGCTCCCACTGCCGCTTCCGTCCAGTTAATCCGTGCAATCTCAGTGGATCCCACGGCACCTGTGAAAACGGGAAAATTAAGCTTGATGCTTCCGTCGGCACCGAGGGCCGTGGTGGTGTCCACAGCCGGAAATGTGGCCTTGTCCGGATCGGCCTCCACCCCCACGGCACCAACTGCCGTACCCTGAATATTGAAATGTGAGAAGTCCACAGGATAATCCTTTTCAGAGCCGGCCGTAATTTTTCCAAAGGGGATCGGATAGATGACCTCTCTACCCTTGAGTGCTGAACGCCCGATTTCACACGGGCCTTCACACCCGTCCACGCATGTGACACAGATGCCG
>DAOUTV010000192.1 GCA_030668505.1 Desulfobacterales bacterium
AAGTCCACAGGATAATCCTTTTCAGAGCCGGCCGTAATTTTTCCAAAGGGGATCGGATAGATGACCTCTCTACCCTTGAGTGCTGAACGCCCGATTTCACACGGGCCTTCACACCCGTCCACGCATGTGACACAGATGCCGGAACCCGGTGCAGGGTCGACCCTGGTAGTCGTTAAGGTAGCTGCGCTTCGATTCGGTTTACTAAATGACATAACCCTTTCCTCCCTCACTCATTTTTTGACAAAAAAAAGCCCAACTATCCTCTCTTGGGCCGCTTGGGACAGTTGGACATCGTTGTCGTCGTTTGAAAGATACGCCATTGTACCTCACAAACCAATATGAGGCATATTAAAAAACCCTTCCCGTGTCAAGATCTTTATTAAGCTGTAACACTTTACGTGTCAGAAAAAGGCTAAACCCTTACGTTTAGTTTAATGTTCCTTCAGTCAAAACTATCGCTTCAGAGATTTCTCTCATCGACTTTCGAGTATCCATACCTCGTTTTTGAATCCACCGATAGGCTTCGGTTCCTGACAGGCCCCGCTGCGTCATTAATATGTCTTTGGCACGTTCGATAAGCTTTCTTGATTCCAACTCTTCCTGAATCACTTTGGTTTTTACTATCAATTCAGTATTCTCTATGGCCACAGCCGCCTCATTCGCCACGGTGGTCAACACATTCATTTCGGTTTCCGTAAATTCATGAGGATATGATGTATAGCAGTTAACCACGCCAATAACACTGTCCTTGACCACCATGGGCACGCTCAGCATAGAAACAAGCCCCTCTTTTCTGGCCAGATCCTTTTCCTTATATTCGGGATCTTCAAGTACATTTAGAACTGCTCTGGGATTCTGCGTAAGAGCAACCTGCCCCACAATCCCCTCCCCCATCTTCAGCGAGCGCTCTTTCAGATAATCCTCGCTAATACTCTGGGTTGCACGCAGTTTTAAAGCATTGTCACTGTTATCCAAAAGCCAGAGGGAGCAGATCTTGGAGTGCATCGCCTCGGCAGTAACAGTGACCACAAGTCGCAGGATGTCTTCAATGTAGCGATCTGAGGTTATCGCCTTGCTGATCCGGGTGAGAGCCTCGATATGTCTTTCAAAAGTGTTGTCGTCTTGCATATTTTGGAATATATGGGAGCCCATAGTGCTTGTCAATACAGAACGTATGCCCCCGAAAACCTTTTTCTTTCAGTCCATTACTTATAATGAATAATTACCCCCAAACAGTTGAGTATTAAAAACACCAAATTAACAAACATACCCAAAGAGCATAGAATGATATCTCGAATAATTTTGATGCATAATGCAACGTTTTACGTTAAAGTAGCTACAAATGAAACTCCCCGTCTTATACCCCCTCACCCCTGGCCCCCTTCGGTCTGAGCTCATGTCGAAGGCAGGGTCAAAGACAGACCGGGATTATAGACTCAGTAGATTAAGTTACGGACGTCGCGCCCCTGGCCCAGACCAGGATGACGGGGACAGACATCAATGCTAAAGCTGTCGCGCCAGGGCGGGCCTAACCCTCTCCCACCAGGGGCATAAGCGCTAACTTAAGAGAGGGAGATTCCCCGTTCGTCATTCCGGCGAAAGCCGGAATCCAGAGAAGCATCAGTGAGAAAACAGCCGGCGGTTTATATTTTAGCAAGCAAACGAAATGGTACTCTCTATATCGGAGTGACTTCAGACCTCGTCAAGAGGACATGGGAACACAAAAACAATATGGTGGGAGGTTTTACCAAACGCTACGGTGTTCATCAGCTGGTTTGGTATGAAGTACACGAAAGTATGGAATCCGCTATTGAGCGGGAAAAGCGATTGAAAGAATGGAAGCGAAAATGGAAACTGGAATTAATTGAAAGCAGTAATCCGACTTGGCAAGATTTGTACAATACGATTGCTTGACTGGATTCCGGTGCCTGCCCCGGACCCCGATCCGGGGTTCGCCGGAATGACGCTTCGACTAAGTTAGCGCTTATACCCACCAGGGGGGAGGAAATATACGGTAACCCCACTGCAAGCAGCGGTGTATTGAAAATAACAAATTTAGCGATGACCTCGAACTAATTATGATTGGCCCACGCGAAAATTATTATAGGAATTTGAAAAATTACTTGAAGACTAGGTAATATTAGGGCAAAACCTGTCAACCGAAACCAAATTTTCTGGCCATTCTAAAAACCCTTGCTGAATATAAAAAGGTGGATCAAGAAGTGACGAGCTTTAAAACGCAAAGAGTTGTTCGATTGAGAGATACTGATGCGGCAGGAGTAATCTTTTTTGTAAATTACTTTGTTTTTGCCCACGAGATCTACGAATTGTTTCTTCAAGAAATCGATTATTCGCTGAAAAGAATAATAGAACAGGAATCTTTTTTGCTTCCTATTGTGCACGCTGAATCCGATTATCATCAAATGATAAACTTGGAAGACCAGATCACCATTGTCCTTAATGTAGAGAGGATCGGCAGTACATCTTTTACTCTTGTTTATGATTATTTCCTGGAGAATCAAGAATTGGTGGGCAGCGTCAAAACCGTCCATGTCTGCGTGGATAAGACTACCTTAAAGAAGAGACCTATCCCCGAAGAATTGCTGCAGGCGCTGAAGAAATATCAACGCGTGACTTTCGTGGCATAAGAAACCAATATCTTTGCCGGCCAAACATGTCAACCTTTCACCTGCCCCCTTTGGCCCCCCTTACGGCGCAAATACCCCTTTTCTCCTCTTTGATCTTGCATCGGTGACTGCAAAGACCACAAAGAACCTCACCTTCCGGAATGGGTGCGTAAAACATTGCCTGTTTCATCTGGGTCTTCCTTTATCTTTGGAAGACACCTTTGGTACAAGACAAACACAAAATAGGCCCACCTCAAATAGACTCTCTTATAAAGAGAAGCGACCGCAATCTATTCAGGGTGTCGGCCTTGTTTTTGTCTATGACTGACCTCCTCAAACCATTCCAAGCAGCGGGACCCGAGAGTTTCCTCTCAAAGATCATGCGCCAACTTTCCCTGGCAAAAGATTCATTCCACACCCCACGGATGATTTTAGAGAAACCGTACCATAAATGCGTATCGTGTCCGCTCCCTCTACAGCCGAGGATCAAAGTGGCCAGGCCCCCCACACTCCGGCGTATAGCAGGTGACGTTTCTGAAATCACACTTCTTGCCACATGAAGGGCAAGTATCTGGCGGTGTTCCGGCTGTAATCAGAAATCTGCACTCAGGACATTTCCAGTAGGTCATGTTACACTGGGGGCAAATATCCCCGACGAATTTACCTGAAGCTGTGTACCCACAGTGGGCGCATATCCATTCGTCTTGTTTCTCTGCCATTGTGTCCACCTCCTTTTCATTATAAATTTTATAGATTTTATTGCTTAATGGCTTAAGTCAAGAACCTCTTTCCGGTTGTGGTCTTCTCCCTGCCTTTTCCGCTGGCAATACAAATAACCATAAGACCTACTCCCGTGTCGTGGTGGCATTCTTGTTACCTCCCAATTTAGAATTTGAGTTGATAGTTCGGGAATTTCCTTCTTCCAGTGTGGTAGCCGCGTCGTGCTACATCGCATAACCATTTCATGACTTGTCAATTCTCATTCGTTTTCTCGCCTTTAACGGTGTAACCTTAAGGAATCACCCACAGGGCCTGATCAGAAACCTTCTGGACTAAACGCATAGCAATGCGCCCCGTAAAAAATGCCTCCCTCTCGCCTCGGCGGCCAATCACGACCGTCCCATATTGTCCTGTTTTCACTTCACCAAGGATGCCTGTGGAGATGTCATAACTCTGAATGCTGGTCTTGAACTCAATCTGGCTTTTCTTTAATCCCGCTGCCTTGAACCGCTCATGGGCCCTTTCATAAAAGTCTTCCATGCGCAGCTTGTCTTCCCGCTGAAGAATCTCGTGAAGGTGTGGGTTCTCTTTTTCAAAGTCGATGGAATAGTAATGTCTCAAATGAGGTAACACATGGAATAAGGTGAGCCTAAGGTCTGGACGGGTCCCTACCATATGAATTGCGTGGTCCACAACTCGGAGGGAATTCTCAGACCCATCAATTGCGAGCATGATCTTCATTGAAGTTTCTTCCCCAGCAGCAACCCAAACCGGGATTTTGATAGCATGTTCGATGACCTTAGCAGCAATTGTGCCTATAAAGAAATCACGGCTCGGGGTCAGGCCCCTGCGCGCTAAAACGATCGCATCGTAGCGCCCGCGTTCGGCCCGATTTAGGATATCCTTGGCCATTCCCACTTGCACTAGTTCGCTTACCACCTCAATACGCTTTTCGTCTATCCCCTCACGCACCATGAGATCTTTGAGTTCCTCAACTATGCATCTGGCCGTTTTTGTATTCTCACGGATAAGCGTGTCGACCTCGGCCTTGACGTTAGAGTCTCTTTCGGCTGCCGCACTGATGATTCGCGGAACCAGGTGCTGTATATTAAAGAGCGTATAGGTTACATCCTTTGCAGCCGAGGAAATCCTGGCTGCGTATTTCACTGCATGTTTTGAATAGATGCAGTCACCAACAGCTACCAAGATTCTCTTTTTCATGATAACCCTCCTAGCCGCAAAGGCTTTGCTAGTCCTTTTGATACAAAATGACTGATCTTTTTAACTCAATCGAGGTTAACTGCTTTGAAGGTGGCCTCCCCCTTTAGTCCCATTAGTTCTCTGGCTTAGAACATTTCAAGGAGGCCACGCTGATTACCACGACCACCTACCGAACTTTATAGGGATTGATCGTCAATACGGGTGCGGGTGA
>DAOUTV010000283.1 GCA_030668505.1 Desulfobacterales bacterium
GCTAAGGGTATACATCTTGACGGGCTGTCGCATAACTCATCTCCTTTTATGTTTTACCGGGGTTGGGACCTGAGCTGATAACCTTCAGCTAAATATTGCATAGAAAATAACTGTTCATATGAAACTGTCAATTATCATACCTGCATTGAACGAAGCCGATATACTGGGAAACACTCTTCAAAGCCTTAAGAACCAAGCTGCCGAGATTATTGTGGTGGACGGCGGCAGCAAGGACGATACCGTGGAGGTAGCCCGAAAATTTTCCCCCCATGTTCTTATCTCACGCAAAGGTCGAGGCATTCAACAGCATACAGGCGCAAATCAAGCGCGTGGTGACGTCCTGCTTTTTCTCCATGCAGACACTATACTTCCCCTTGGGTATCAGCATCTGATTGATCATGCTGTGGCCCATCCGGGCGTTGTTTTTGGCGCTTTCCGTTTGAGGATCCACCCGCCCAAACCTTCGCTGGATCTTATTGCCTTTATGGCCAACTTTCGATCGCTCATCCTGAAAGTGCCATATGGAGACCAAGCTATCTTTGTTCGGCGATCAGCCTACTTTAAGGTAGGCGGATTTCAAGATTGGCCCATCATGGAAGATGTGGATCTTGTTCGCCGGTTGAACCACGCCGGAGGCTTCAAGCTGGCCCAAGGCTTTGTACAGACATCGGCCCGACGCTGGCAAAGGGAAAACTTAGTTCATACTACGCTTAGAAACTGGTCGCTCATAATTCGATATTGTCTGGGAGTCTCTCCGAATGCCTTGGCTCGCCATTATCCTGACAGGCGATGAAGGTCAAGGGGCGCCTGTTACTAATGGGAGCAGAAAATACATTGCATGTATTCATGCGCTTATCTGACTCTAAAAGACCGAACATTCACCGCCCGTTCGTTTCACTCACTTGAGTCTCAGAGTACGCTGAGAAATTCGTTTTTTCATTTGCCGGGAGCTGGCGGCAAATGAAAACCAGCAGTCCCGCCTTTTGGCGGGATGTAAATTGCCCGCAGGGCTGAGCTTTTTTTCCTGATCGTCATCTCCCGATCAGGAAAAAGTAATCTCCCTCTGCGTTCTTAGCGTCTCTAACGATCCTGAGACTGGTCGAAGGGGAGTGGGTGGTGAAGACATGAAATGCAAACAATTTAATGCTCCCCATAGTAAAACAGCATTCACCCCTGATAACCGAAAATAAACTTCAAAATACTCCTTACCTTGGGACTAAAAACCTTCTGGGCATAGTATTTTCCGGCACTCTTTTTGTGGATCTCTGACAGGGTGGGATAGGCAAAGATTGGGGTTGCCAGGTCAGATAACTTCATTCCCTTGTTCACCGCCAAAACGGACGCCCCAATGATTTCTCCGGCATGAAGTCCCACAATTTGAACCCCAATAATTTTAGCGGAACCCGCCGCCGTAAGGATTTTTATCTTCCCCTGATATTCACTTTCGGCCAGAGCCCGATCAACTTCTTCAAACTTTTCAACATGAATATCATAGTCAACGTTGTCTTCTTTTGCACGCTTTTCGTTGTAACCGATTGATGCAATCTCCGGATCGGTAAAAATAACCCATGGGGTCATGTTGTAATTAATCTTGCCTGGTATGTGCATAATCGCATTTCTTACAATAGTTGAACCTTCGGCTCCCGCAATATGCGTGAAGGGAAATTTACCGTTCACGTCTCCTGCAGCAGAGATATGCTTTTGACTTGTCTGCATGTGGAGATCGGTTTCTATGCCATTTTTTGTATACTCGACCCCTGCAGCCTCGAGATTCAGCCCTTCTACATTTGGCCTGCGGCCGGTGGCTAAGAGAATTTCATCGCATTGAATAGCTTCTTCGCTACCGTTTTTATTTTCAATAAGCAAGACTTTTTGATTCCCCTCTTTATAAGCTTTCTTTGCTTTTGAACTCATCCGCAAGGATATGCCATCATTAACTATTTGTTTGATGACCACCTCAGCAATGTCGTGGTCTTCGAAGTTTAAAGGGTATTCCAATACATCAACCAGAGTCACTTTACTTCCGAGTCTGGCAAATGCAAGGGCAAGCTCTGAGCCAATCGGGCCTGCGCCAAGGACAACAAGTCGGCCTGGAAGCTTTTCCAGGGAAAAAGTTTCAACGTTTGTGATAAATCCGGTCTCTTGTAGCCCCTCAATAGGAATGACCATGGGGTGACTGCCCGTAGCAATCGTGAAGCGGCTGCTGGACAAAGCCTTCCCGTCGACTTTAACTTCGTGATCAGAAATAAACTCCGGACTTCCAAAAATCACCTCGACCCCCAGACCCTGGAACCGCTCTACAGAGTCGTGCACGGCTACGCGATCAATCACCCCCCTAACATGATCCATAACCGATTTGAGATTGCAGGGAGGGACCTCTACTTCCGGCAGGCCAAAAGTCTTCAAATTTTTCGCATAATGGTAGACTTTGGACGCCTTTATTAAGGTTTTGCTCGGCACGCAGCCATAGTAAAGGCAATCTCCACCCAATTTCTCCTTTTCGATCAAGGCCGTTTTGGCCCCGAGTTGTGCCGCCCCGGCCGCTACGGTCAGCCCTGCGGCTCCTCCGCCAATGATAATCATGTCATAATCGTGTTTTGACATTTCTAAGCCCTCTCATTTAGTCTTTAAGTAGCTTCCGTTCACAAGAAGACATATATGCATGGAGGCTATATGATCCGCCATGCATGTCCTTCATCTTTCATCAATTCATCTGCCCTGCGGGGTCCCCATGCGCCTGCCGAGTAAAAGTGTAAAGACTGTTCTCGATCTTTACACGTCTCGCAGGCATCAAGAATGGGGGAGAGAAATCCCCAGCATGCCTCTACGCCGTCCTGTCGGACGAACAACATGTGATCGCCTACTAGACAATCTAATATCACCTTTTCGTAAGCATCCAAGAAGGAACCTTCCTGAACCGAACTGTAATGAAAATCCATAGTCACAGGCTGAAGGCAGACCTTTGCTCCTGGAAGCTTTGTTTGAAATGTTAAGGTTATCCTTTCATCGGGCTGGATTCCC
>DAOUTV010000181.1 GCA_030668505.1 Desulfobacterales bacterium
CCCGGCAGTGTTTGAGATGGTCGGCTACGATACGGAACGCTATTCCGGTTTTGCCTTTGGCATGGGCATCGAGCGTATCGCCATGCTCAAGTACGGCATTGAGGATATCAGAAAATTTTACGAAAATGATCTCAGGTTCCTTGAACAATTCTAGCCAATGAAAGTTAGTCTGAGCTGGCTCAAAGATTATGTGACCATCGATGTGGACGTGGTCAAGCTGGCCGAGGCCCTGACCATGGCAGGGCTTGAGGTGGAGGCCCTGGTGGACCGCTACGCTTATCTGGACCGCGTCGTGGTGGGGCGTATCGTTGAAATGGCCCCCCATCCTCAGGGAGACTCGCTTTCAGTGTGCAGGGTGGATGTGGACAGCGGGACAAAGTCCGTTGTATGCACTGCCACGAATATGAAAGAAGGGGACCTTGTGCCGATGGCACTTCCTGGTGCCCAACTTCCTTCAGGCGATACCGTTGAAGCCGGACGTATCCGGGGACAAGCCTCAGAGGGAATGTTATGCTCTGAAGCAGAACTTGCCCTTGGAACGGACGGCTCCGGCGTCCTTTTGCTCCCTGAGACAACCGAGCCGGGCCCTGGGGTTGCCGTTGCTCTCGGCCTTTCAGACACGATCATGGAGTTTGACCTCACACCCAATCGTCCTGATTGTCTCAGTATCATAGGCATAGCCCGTGAGGTGGCAGCCATCCTAAGAACACCTTTGAGGTATCCTAAGGTGAAGCTCCCGCCGGGTGAAACCCCCATAGAGGAACTCTCATCCGTAACTATTGAAGCCCCTGATCACTGTCCTCGGTATACGGCAAGAGTGGTTAGGAACGTCAAGGTTGCGCCATCCCCTTTCTGGCTTCAAGACAGATTACACTCCGTAGGGCTGCGGGCCATCAATAATGTAGTGGATGTGACCAACTTTGTCCTTATGGAGACCGGCCAACCCCTCCATGCCTTCGATTTTGACCGTCTGACCGAGCATCGGATCGTTGTGAAAACAGCTCAGGAAGGCCAAACCTTTACGACCCTGGATGGCACAGAACATACCCTTGGCTCTGATATGCTCATGATCTGCGATGGCAAACGGCCGGTGGCGCTGGCCGGCATCATGGGCGGACTGGAATCAGAAATAGAAGATCAAACAACGCGGGTCCTTATTGAAAGCGCCTATTTCAACCCGATCACCACGCGCCGCACAGCTAAGCGACTCGGCTTGAGCACCGAATCATCCCATCGATTCGAGCGCGGCGTAGACCCCGTGGGTGTCAGAAGGGCCCTGGATCGTGCCGCTCAGCTTATGGTCGAATTAACAGGCGGAAAGCTTGCTGAAGGAGTCATTGACGTCTATCCCAGGCCGATTCCTGAGAGAGTAATACAGCTCAGCGTTAAAAGGACTAATCGGGTCCTTGGTACCCGGTTAAGCCAAGACGTGGTTGGCACTTATCTGAGATCCGTGGGGCTGGATGTAGAACCCTTGGATGAAGATCAGCTCAGGGTTGTGCCACCTACCTTTCGTGTGGACATTATGCGGCCCGAGGATCTTATGGAAGAGGTGGCCCGTCTGAGAGGCTACGATAGGATCCCGACCACACATCCCGTATCTCATGTTGTGGCCGGAAAGCCGGACAAGAAGCTTCTGGTGCGGGATCTGCTGCGGCAGTTGCTGGCCGGCTGCGGGTTTTCGGAGATAGTGACTTACAGTTTTATAGGAAGGGATGCCTGTGACCGGCTCTTTCTACATGATCAAGACCCGCGCCGCCGGCTGGTGTCCATCCTGAATCCTCTCACCGAAGACCAAACAGTTATGAGGTCCTCTTTGCTTCCAGGTCTTTTTGCTACTATGTACAGGAACAGCAAACAGCGCAATGAAAACCTGAAGATCTTCGAACTCGGCAAGGTCTTCTTATATCCCCCAGTACAGGACCCGGATCAACTCCCGGAAGAGACAGAGATGATCTCCGGGCTTTGGACAGGGGCACGTCAAGTAAAAACATGGCATTTTGAAGAGTCAAAAGTCGATTTCTATGATATAAAAGGTGTGATCGAAGCTTTGTGCGCTGCACTGAACATAACCGGCGTACGTTTTACTCCCTTGACCGGTAGCGATTTTCCCTATCTTAAACCGGGGCATGCCGCACAAATTCAGGTGGGCAATGAGAGGCTCGGTGCTGTAGGGGAATTGTCCGGAGAAGTTTTGACAAGCTTCGGTCTAAAGCAGGTTGCGTATTGCTATGACCTCAACTTCGACCGGCTTGTATATCATGTGTCTGAGGAAAAGCGTGCCAGAACCCTCTCCCGTTTTCCTGCCACCACAAGGGATATTGCCCTGATACTTACTAATACTGTTGAGGCCCAGGCCGTTTTGGATTTTATAGAAAATATGAGACAAGCATTGGTAGAAGGAGTTGAGATCTTTGACATCTATGCTGGTTCACCGATACCCGAAGGGAGTAAGAGTATCGGTCTGAGGTTTACATACCGATCATTTGAAAGAAGCCTTACGGATGACGAGGTCAACAGCATACATGAAACCATTACCATGGATGTTTTAAAAAAGTTTGACGCCCAACTGCGGCAGTTGTAAACCCTAATGTTGCATAAACAACACGCCTCAGATGCTAAATAAGAAATAATGACAACAGGTTGTAGCAGTTTTGAGGCTTATGGAGAAAATCACCCTCGGTGATATGGTTGTTCAATGCTTTTTTCGGCCTATTGTTTACCCTTCGGGAAAGCCGATGATACCGCATCTCCCGCGTTGTCAAGGGTTCGGCGTAGATTAACTACAGCCTCGCCCTTGACGTCTTGGATCTACGGCATCCTCGACTTTTGCAACGTTAGGGTAAAGACAATAGACATAACGTTCAGCGCAACCGAAAGACGTTAACCCGATGAATAAAAAAGACATTGTCGAGGCAATTCACTCCAAAGTGGGATTTTCCAAGCGGGAGACTGCTGCGATCGTTGATAAGGCTCTGGAATTATTAAAGACGGCCTTGGCCGAAGGTGATCCGGTCATGATTTCGGCCTTTGGAAAGTTTTCCGTTCGTGAAAAAAAAGCTCACAAGGGTAGAAATCCTAAAACAGGGGAGACAATAACACTCCCCGCGCGGAAGGTTGTAACCTTCAAAGTGAGCCGTGTGCTCAAGGAGCGAATAAATGCTGCCCACAGGGACCGAGATACCTGAAAAGCGGTATTTTAGGATCGGTGAAGTCAGCGCTATAGCGGGCATTGAGCCATACGTACTGCGATACTGGGAGACAGAATTTCCCAAGATCAACCCTTCCAGATCCCGCTCCGGGCAACGCCTTTACAAAAGGCGGGACATAGAAATCATCCTACATATTAAGGATCTGCTGTACCAAAAAAGATTTACAATCGCTGGGGCAAAACGATATCTCCAACAACCCCAAAAAGAATCCAGAATTGCCGCCGCCGACAGCCAGCCCTTCACACTGGAACGGCTCAGGGCCGAACTGCTTGCCATCAGAGACCTGTTGAGCAAGTGAGAACTTTAAGCTGAAGGCTGAAAGCTCAAAGCAAAGAAAGGCCAACAAACGCAAATTGAGTTTATCAAGCCTCTCGGTTCAGCTGTCAGCCTTGAGCTATGAGCTATGAGCTTTTTTATCCAGCCTCTTGATAATCCAGTGGGACAGTACCTTATCATCCCTGTATCGAACAAGACCATCGAGGTCTTTTAGCGGAATTTCCGCCCTGGCCATCGACTTGTGCCCCCCCGCTGTTCCGAGCTCTCCAAAGACTTCTCTCAAGAGCTTTCCGGCATCCTTTCGAGCACCATCATTTCTTACTATGATGATCAAACGCCCCTGATAGGTGCCTGACACAACACTCCATGCAATATCATGAATTTTCATGAAAAAGTCGGCAATGGACACGCAAACGTCCGGGTTAGAGACCGGGCCGATGTGGACGCAGATGCGCTGCTTCCGGACACGCATGTACTCCAAGGCGATTCGGTAGTATTTAAGGAAATCGGGCGTCATCTCTGCCTGCTCGATACTTTGGGCCACATGAACGTTGACGTGGCGAAAGAGAGACTGGAAGGCATTCACATCCTCTATGACGGCCTTACGTCTAAAGTTCATCGTGTCGGTCTTAATACCGTAGAAGAGCGCCGTGGCCAGTTTAGCAGAGGGCTTGATCTTGGCTGCCCGAAGGTATTGGGTCATGATAGTGGATGTCGCGCCGTAATTTGGGCGTACGTCCGCAAATGGAGCTTTGACCCCGGTATCGGGATGGTGGTCGATGATGACGTCAAAATTGATGCCTTGAAAATCCTCATGGTGACTCGGCTGGGAATCAAGGATGGCATACTGGGTAAATTGGGCTATATCGACCTCTTTTATGGGAACCAAGTCGAGCTTGAGCAATCGAATCATGGCCAGGTTGTCAGGCCGTGTGATCGTATTTACATGGGCGATGGTGGTGGCAGAGACCTGCCGCCACACGAGGCGTTTTAAAGCCATGGCGCTGGCCATCGCATCCGGGTCCGCGTTGATCAGGACAAGGAGGCGGTCTTCATAAGAGAAAAGGCCAAGGAGGCGGCGCAGTTTTTCTGAGACAGAAGTTGCCATAGGGAATCTCTAAATTAAATCCTAAGCCTCATCACGAAAACACGAAAGGGAAAACCATGCCGAATGACACGTTAAGCCCATGTCTTAGCCTCAGACCTCAAGCCTTCCGCTGCCAAAGACTTGCCGGGTAATTTTCGTGTTTTCGTGATTGCTTTTTAACGCGTTTGGTGCAGGTCATGTACGTTACGGGCCACCACAGCGTTCTGTCAAGAACGAATCTATTTTGTTCCTCATAATGTCAATCTGTCCGGGCTGCACCCACAGAACCCCCGGATCAGCTCTGAACCATGTAAGCTGTCGTTTGGCATACCGGCGGGTGTCACGCTTGAAAAGACGCACGGTTTCGTCCCACGGGGTACGTCCCTCCAAATAGTCTGCCATGTGTCGGTATCCGATGGACCGCATCGATTTAAG
>DAOUTV010000116.1 GCA_030668505.1 Desulfobacterales bacterium
AACGCAGCGTTCTACACCCATTCGGGTGTTGATTGATTCCTGGATAGCCACCTCATGGGGCGTGCCCCGCTTCAGGCATCCCCCTGCTCCGGCATACAGACCTTCGGTATTCTCACGAACTACTACAAAATCAATGTCCTCGGGCCCCTTATCCTTCAAGGGGATCTCCACACCGGGATACAGTTTTACAGGGCGCAGATTAATGTACTGATCCAGCTCGAAGCGAAGCCTCAAGAGAATTTCTTTCTCCAGCACACCAGGCGGTACCTCTGGATGACCAATTGCACCAAGATAGATTGCATGACACGCCTTTATTGATTCAAATACCTCATTGGGAAGAGCTTCTCCTGTCTTCTTGTACTGTTCGCCACCCAGATCATACCTATGAAAAGAGAGCTGAAAGTCGTATTTGCCCGAGATTGTATCAAGTACCTTCAGCCCCTCGGCGATCACCTCCGGGCCTGTGCCATCGCCCGGAATCACTGCTATATTGTATTGCTTCCGTGTCATATAGTTCCTTAATAATTACTGCTTTCGTGATAGTTACTAATGAGGTCATTGTTATTTAGACATAAACTCACCGCCCGCTCGCATTCACTCGCTCAAGACGCGAAGAAAGCAAAGAAATTCGTTTTTTTGCTTTTCGCTGAGACGCCGAAAAGCAAAAAGCAACTTGCCCTTCGGGCAGAACTAATGAGCATCAGTGATTTTTCAGTTTAGCTATCTGGAAATACCGGCAAAATTTTTACACTCCCTATCCGTTCCTGTTCGCCATAGGCGATAGCTTTTTATGTTTTCCGGCGTCTCAGCGGAAAACATAAAGAAAAATAAACTCTGCGCTCTTTGCGCCTTTGCGGTGAATATCTATTTCTACAATAAGAAACTATGTCTAAATACTTTTTGCCGCATTAGTATTTTGTTCCGGCTTGACCGGGTTAGGATTAATGAAAGTTTACGTGCGCCTTTTGCTCATCACATGGGACATTAGCCCGCCTACCTCAATCAGCTCCTGCATAAACGGCGGTATGGGGTTCGCAAGAAACCGCTTCCCATTTGTATGGTCTATTATCTCGCCTGTATCTTGGTCGACCGATACCTGGTCCCCCTCCTGGATACCTTGGACGATCCCGGGAGATTCAAAAATAGCAAGGCCCATGTTGAAGGCATTTCTGAAAAATATGCGGGCAAAGCCCTCGGCTATCACACACGAAATACCAGCACCTTTTAACGCCATAGGGGCATGCTCCCGCGATGAGCCGCACCCGAAATTCGTCCCTGCGACTATGATATCCCCCGGGCTAACCTTTTCAGCAAATAGGGCATCTACCCCTTCCATGCAATGCTTACCCAGTTCGACCATATCTGTGGTAACCAGATAAGGGGCAGGAATAATCACGTCAGTATCTATGTTATCCCCAAACTTCCAGACTCTTCCTTCAAGTGTCATAAGTCGTTTTCCGTATTCTGCGACGCAGCTACCACCCTGGCGGATCTTGCTCGCTTCTTCTTAAGGTTCGAGGACCGCTTCGCTCAAGGACCGTTTTACTTCAGGCAAAAGCAAGAAAATGTTCTGTTTGCAACCTCAAAGGTGCCTCACGCCTCAAGTCCGCCGCAGGCGTACGATCCTCAAGCGCAGCGTCCCTCAAGTCAGCAAGGACGGTCGCCCTCACAGCTCTTCCGGGCTCCCAATCCGTCCCAGAATAGCTGATGCGGCCGCCACCGCAGGGTTGGCTAGATAGACCTCGCTAGTAGTGTGACCCATGCGGCCCACAAAATTGCGGTTGGTAGTCGATACGGCTCGCTCCCCTGGCCCCAGGACGCCCATAAAACCTCCCAGGCAGGGTCCACAGGTGGGCGGGCTCACAATTCCTTTGGCTGCCAGAAATATCTCCAATAGACCCTCGGCCATCGCCTGGCGGTAAACGGCAGGAGTTGCAGGCACTATAATAAGACGCACATTTTTGTCAATGGCACGGTCTTTGAGTACGCTGGCTGCCACGCGAAGGTCCTCAATGCGCCCGTTCGTACAAGATCCTATCACAGCCTGATCAATAGGGACTGTTCCTACCGCTGAAATACCGCGGGTATTCTCTGGAAGAAAGGGAAAGGCGACCTGGGGTTCGATGTTAGAAACGTCATATGTCCTTACATCCGCATAGGCAGCATCCGGATCACTCGCATAGGATTCAAAGGAGCGTTTTGCTCGCGGCTTTATGTAATCGAGAGTTACTTCATCCGGAGCAATAATTCCACTTTTGGCCCCTGCCTCAATTGCCATATTGGCCATAGTCATTCGACCGGCCATAGTCAAATCCTTGATCACATCGCCGGTAAATTCCATAGCTCTGTACGTGGCTCCGTCGACTCCTATGTCGCCGATCGTGTAAAGGATCAGGTCCTTTCCGCTCACCCATTTGCCAAGCCGGCCATGATATATGAACTTTATCGATTCCGGGACCCTAAACCACGCTTCACCCGTAATCATGGCCGCTGCAATGTCTGTACTTCCAACACCTGTCGCAAAGGAGCCTAGAGCCCCATAGGTGCACGTATGACTGTCGGCGCCAATCACCACATCTCCGGGCAGTACCAGACCCTTTTCCGGCAGGAGTACATGTTCGATGCCCATTTCTCCAAGCTCAAAAAAATGCTTGATATGATACTTCCTGGCAAAAGTGCGCATTGCCTGCACCTGAACAGCAGACCGGATGTCCTTATTGGGCACGAAGTGATCCGGGACCAAGGCAATTTTTTCAGGATCGAACACAGACTCTACGCGTGATTTTTCAAACAGATCGATAGCTATAGGGGCCGTGATATCATTGGCCAAAGCCATATCAATGCGAACATTAATGAGTTCGCCTGGTGCCACCGTTTCCCGCCCTGCGTGGGCGGCCAGAATTTTTTCCGTAATGGTTTGAGGCATGCTTATACAGGCTCTTCGTAAGGGGTATTGATCCTTTCGCCATCAGCCACTTCGCTCTGGTGCTTCTTTCGTAGCCAAAAGGTAATGAAAGGTCCTGAAAAGACATAGCACAGCACCATAAGGAAGAAGGCAATACTTGGCTCTGCTGCAATTAGTATGGACAACAGGACAACGATCACTAGCATATTGAACTTCATCTTTCTAAACAACTCCACTTGCTTAAAGCTATAGTATTTGATCGTGCTGACCATCAAAAAGGACAAAACGTAGATCATGATCAAAATCGTCACGTGCTTGGTGGTCCCTGTCCCGCCAAAACGGTGGAGGAGGAGAACCGTAGTGGCAATCATGAAGGCAGCTGCCGGAATCGGAAGTCCGTTAAAGTAATCACTACTAACTACATTGACCTGGGTGTTAAACCGTGCCAGCCGAAGCGTACCGCAGGCCACGAAAAGAAGTGCTGCCAACCATCCCAATCTCCCAAAAGGCTGAAGGGCCCACAGATATACGAGAACGCCGGGTGCCACTCCAAAGGATATGGCATCACTCAGGGAGTCATATTCAAGGCCGAATCTGCTCACAGTCCGCGTTACCCGTGCGATTTTGCCGTCCAACCCGTCAAAGATAGCAGCTATCATGATAGCGATGGCTCCCTTTAAGAAGTTGCCCTGGGTTGCTGCCACAATGGCATAGAAGCCACAAAAAAGGTTGGCAGAGGTAAGAAGGTTCGGCAGGACATAAATCCCGCGCTTCAATTTCTTTCTATTGGAACTTTTTTCTCTCTTCATAATAAATGCCCCAAGACCGATGTCCCTGCCAGGACCTTATCGCCCGCGGACACAGCGGGTACAGTCTCTGGCGGGAGATAGACATCCAAGCGAGAACCGAAACAGATGATACCAAACCTCTCACCGCGGCTTAAACGGTCTCCCATGCGTATCTTACAGATGATCCTTCTTGCAATGAGTCCTGCAACCTGTACCACTATCAGCTTGCGACCACGGCCTATCTCCATGCTCACTGCGTTTCGTTCATTGTCTCTGGATGCCTTGTCCAGGTTAGCTGAAAAGAATTTGCCCGGATAATAAGCAACATCAGTGACCCTGCCATTTTCGGGTATTCGGTTCACATGAACGTTGAAAATTGACATAAAGATACTAACCTTAAGCATTTTCTCAGCAGCGAATTCACTCTCCTGAACGACACTTACTCCCAAAACCTTGCCGTCGGCCGGGGAGACCAAGGCCCCTTTTTCTTCTGGAATGACCCGCTCCGGATCCCTGAAGAAAGAGGAAACAAAAAAAGTGACTGCCAAAAAAAACAGGGCCAGCTCGTATAGCCCTAAAACGGCAACGATGGCCATTGCAAAGGCTGATCCTAGTATGAATGGATACCCTTCGCGGGCAATCGGAAATACCTTTTGGTTGACCGGCCCGGAACGCTTAGAAAGCATCATCTAATCCTCGGTTGTTGATACGAACCCGTGCCTTAAGCCTTTTGTCTTTTCTCGGTTCTGCGATGTTCGGACAAGATGCTCTCTATCTTGTCCCTGCCGGCAAGCTTTAGCTTCTGGATTCTTTTGCGCTCCAAGGACTCTTCAGTTGTAAGGTGAATTTGCTTGTTATATTCTTCCAACTGTTTTTCGTATTCTTGGTGTTGTCCCATATATTCCCTCAGGGTTGTGCTGTCTTTGATCAACCGGACAATGAGCCTCTCATCCCTTTCTTCCATAAACGATCCTCCAAAAACCTGACTGCACAGTGCAGATTCGTACTAAAGACAGTTAACAATACAAAACATATTATATTATTTTTTTTTGTTATATTTGTCAATAGTGCTAAATTTTTCGAGTAGGGTTTTTGAAAGCATGGCCGCTCCAACGAGGATCAAATTTTGTAAGAGTTTAGCTTTTTGATGACCTCGTAAGAAGACGGATTCGGTGATTGTGTCATTTCGACCGCAGGGAGAAATCTAATATTTTTAGTATGCTACACCGAAAAGATTTCTCGCTTTCAGCCGTCGTAGCCGAGGCTACTATGGCGAAGTCGGCTCGCTCGAAATGACAAGTTGTTGGGCCTTTTTACGAAACCATCAAATTTGACAAACTCGTAAAAAGTCGTC
This sequence comes from Desulfobacterales bacterium, assembly GCA_030668505.1. Taxonomy (GTDB): domain Bacteria; phylum Desulfobacterota; class Desulfobacteria; order Desulfobacterales. The sequence continues at coordinate 5,048 of DAOUTV010000116.1, forward strand.
ACCCCGGCGAAAGCCGGGGTCCAGGTCAGTCATAAGTTTCTGAAAACACTGGATTCCGGCTTTCGCCGGAATGACAAAAAATGATGTTTTTTGACTTTTTACGAGTGCATCAAATTTTATTCTATGAAAACTCAGGCCCAAGTGAGCTTAAAGACGAAAGTAATAAACTTATCAACTAGTTGACGGACTCTGGAGTTTTATTTCAGCATCCGGTTTTCGGATATAATGGGGTACCAGGCGGGCAACATCCGCAATCTGCCCATTGAGAATCTGTCTCATCCCGATGTAAGCCACCACCGAGGCCCTGATCTTGTTTAGATACGGTGGCGCAAAATACGCAAAGCTCCCCAAGGTTTCCCTGATCAATTCTCCATACACGGTGGCGCCATCACCAACAAAGAGGCACAAACGTTGAATCTGCTTCAGCCATTGTCTTGGTTCTGTTGCACAATCATCGACTAGCCTTTTCCACTTCATGTCTCCGTCACATTCACAAAGGGATGTGTATATCTGTCCTTTGCGAGCATCCAAGACCGGACAAACGAGATGGGGAAATGAAGGAAACTGGTAGGCCAGAGCGTCCAGGGTGGATACACCTGTGACGGGTTTCTTGGTCGCAAAACCCAGTCCCTTAATTGTACTGATCCCGATACGCAGACCCGTAAAACTTCCCGGGCCGGTAGTAACGGCAAATCCTTCACACCCCGCAATTGTCAGGCCTGCCATCTCAAGGGTAACATCAACGGCAGACATTAAGCGTCTTGCATGCGTCTGTGTGCTGGTCACCGCTACTTCGGCCAGCACCGTATCGCCTTCTAAGACGGCCACACTCCCGGTTTGGCTGGATGTATCAATCCCAAGAACTCTCATCACTGCTCACCTTAAGCTGAAAGCTAAAACCCTAATTGAGCGATGCTCAATCAGGTGGTATTGGGTATTTGTTATTAGTTCCTTAGTTCTAAAATTCGTGTTTTTTCTGGCAGAACATTGTTGCTGTGTTCAACAAAAAGTGAACTATAGTGCCTAAAGTGAGCTAAAGTTAATGTGCACGCCTTTTCAGCCGTTCAGCCGTCGTAGCCGAGGCTACTATGGCGAAGTCGGCTCGCAGCCAGTGCTTTGGTCTCCGACGCGCCAAAGCCGCTATGGCGACGGAGCGCGAAGTC
>DAOUTV010000128.1 GCA_030668505.1 Desulfobacterales bacterium
CACTGAGGGCCTCGACAAAGGGGTTGTTATGCGGAGTCGTCCCACTCTTCTTAGGCCTGCGTTCCTTGTCACTGTTCGCAGGCCGTTTTGAGCTTCTTGTTTCCTTTCCATTTGACTGGTCCGAATTCTTTCTCATAGAAAGAGAAATCCGCTTTCTTTCCAGGTCAACACCAAGTACAGTCACAGTCACCCTCTGGTTGACTTTGACTACCTTACTGGGATCTTTGACAAAGCGGTCAGATAGCTGGCTTACGTGGACTAAGCCGTCTTGGTGAACTCCGATATCCACGAAAGCACCAAAGGCCGTGACGTTTGTGACCACTCCAGGCAGCTTCATGCCAGACCTGAGGTCTTCTATTGTTTCTATGCCCTCTGTAAAGTGAAAGCCTTCAAACTGCTTTCGGGGGTCACGACCGGGCTTGGCAAGCTCAGCAAGGATATCAGTAAGAGTAGGTACCCCCACCTTGTCTGTTACATATCTTTGCAAATCGATTCTTTGTCTGAGTTCTTCATCTTCAAGCAAACCTCTCACTTCACAGCCGAGATCCGCAGCCATGGCCTCCACAATGTGATAGGATTCAGGATGAACTGCGCTGGCATCAAGAGGGTTTTTACCATTTTTGACGCGAAGGAAGCCTGCCGCCTGCTCAAATGCCTTAGGGCCAAGGCGTGGCACTTTCTTCAAATCCTTCCTGGATGTCAGCGGACCATTCTCATTCCGGTAGGCGATTATATTCTTTGCCAGCTGAGGACCAAGACCTGAGACGTAGGTGAGAAGCTGTTCGCTCGCCGTGTTGACTTCCACACCCACAGCATTGACGCAGCTTATTACCACATCATCCAGGGTCTGCTTCAGTGCCTGCTGGTTCACGTCATGCTGATATTGCCCAACGCCAATGGACTTAGGGTCTATCTTTACCAGCTCCGCCAAAGGATCCACGAGGCGTCTCCCTATGGAAATCGCTCCTCGAAACACGACGTCCAAATCAGGAAACTCAGCCCTCGCTACTTCAGAAGCTGAGTAGACTGAAGCACCACTCTCATTAACCATAACCACGGGAACATTGCGGGGAAGGCTTAGGCTCTTGACAAACGCTTCGGTCTCTCTTCCCCCAGTTCCGTTTCCTACGGCTATGGCTTCGACTTCGTAAGTGTTAAACAATTCCCTGAGCTTTGCAGCCGCGTCCTTCTTGGCATGTTCGGACTGGAAAAGATACACGGTGGCCGTCTGGAGCAGTTTGCCTTGGCGATCCAAAGACGACACCTTACACCCTGTCCGAATACCTGGGTCAATGGCCATGACATTCTTTTGGCCAAGCGGCGGCGCAAGGAGAAGTTCCCGAAGATTATCAGCAAATATCTTTATCGCTTCCGAATCGGCGCGCTGTTTCGTTTCCACGCGGATCTCTGTTTCCATGGAACGACACAGAAGCCTCTTGTAGCAGTCGTGTACAGCGGCCCTTACTTCTTGTGAGCCAAGCCCTGTGTCCTTAACGAACATGGACTCCAAAAGAGCCAATGCTTCCTCCTCAGGGGGCTCCGCCCGCAAAGTCAGAAACCCTTCCTTCTCTCCCCGCCGCATAGCCAGTATTCTGTGAGATGGTGCCTTAGTTACGGATTCTTCCAAATCGAAGTAGTCCCTGAATTTGGCGCCCTCTGTCTCCTTGCCTGCGGTGACCTTCGAGCGGAAAGAAGCCTTCTTCATAAACAGAGCTCTCATCTTTTCGCGGGCTTCCTGGTTTTCGTTCACCCACTCCGCAATGATATCCCGGCTGCCGGCCAGGGCATCGTCTACTGTCTCAATTCCCTTTTCCGGGTCAATATAGGCACCTGCCTCGGCAACAGGGTCAGTGTCCTCTTTTTGTTTGAAAATGAGTTTTGCGAGAGGTTCCAGTCCCTTTTCCTTGGCGATGGTTGCGCGTGTGCGCCGTTTTGGCCTATAGGGCAGGTAGATATCCTCCAAAGTGCTTAAGGTATCCGCAGCCAGAATCTTTTCTTTCAATTCGTCTGTGAGCAACTCCCTTTCTTGGAGCGATTTCAGGATGCTCTCTCGCCGTCTGTCCAATTCTTCTAATTGAGCTGTTCTGTCACGGATTGCGGTTATAGCCACCTCGTCTAAGGATCCGGTGGCCTCTTTTCTATATCGAGCAATAAAGGGCACTGTGGCGCCGTCTTCGAGCAGGCTTGCTGTTGCCATGATCTGTTGAAGGCTGTGGTTCAGTTCGTCAGCGATCTTTACAGCATGTTTTTCGTTCATCGTCCCTCCAATTTCCATTCGTGTTCCTTCCGTATCATGACTCTCCGATAATTACACCCCATAATGAAGCTTCCCGCAGCCCGCGAAGCACTGTCGTCAGGCAGAACCTGCGGGGAATGCGCTCGCTGTTGCGGTTCAAAGAAAAACGGATGCTGTGAAAAAAACATTGCCATTTCCAAAAAAACCTGTATTATGCCCGGTTGACTGTGTAACACCTTGGCGGGACTGTTCCTGGAAATAGGTATTGACACATCCTGCCAATGAGTCTTCATCGATCACTCACTAACCCTCCCTTGCTCTCAGCAATCCCGTAAAATTGCGGTGGCACGACTGGTTGGCGACGACGATGCATTTATGCCAGTCCATCATCTGTGCTGCTGCCGAATATCGCATTCAGGCCATATGGTTGTCCTGCGGCTTGCACTGTAACCCCTAATTACGTTTCTATCTCGGAACGGCCACCGCGCGTGGACTTGGGCCGACATCGCAGCCTTGGGTCGAGCGAAGTTGAAGTCTTTCGCTTTTCCCCGGTTCGTAGCAGCTCTTGTCGCATTGCGGAAACCACCCGTTTCTGAATCGGAAACAGACAGAAGGAAACGATTATGTCTTTTAAGAACTTGAAGTTAGCTTCGCCCATCCTGAAAGCCCTTGACCGATGCGGGTATGCCGTCCCTACGCCGATCCAGGCCCGGTCTATCCCAAATATCCTGGCCGGCCAGGATATTATAGCCTCTGCCCGGACCGGCACCGGCAAGACCGCAGCCTTCATGCTGCCGATTCTGCAACACCTGAGTTCTCCTGGTCCGGGCCAAAAACACGCCCCGCGGGCGCTCGTGTTGACGCCTACCCGAGAGTTGGCTGAGCAGATCACGCAGTCGGCTCGCGTTTATGGCAAATACCTGCGTGTCAAGAGCGCTACCATTGTGGGCGGAATGCCGTACCACAGTCAAATCAAGGCCTTGTCCAAGTCACTTGATCTGGTCATCGCAACCCCGGGACGCCTGCTTGACCTCTTGGGGAGTGGACATATCAAGCTCACAGGTCTGGAACTTCTGGTGCTGGATGAGGCCGACCGTATGCTCGACATGGGATTTATCAAGGACGTGGAGAGAATTGTTGACTGTGCACCACCTGAACGCCAGACGCTCTTGTTTGCTGCGACGCTGGACAACACCATCGTCAAACTGGCACGGCGTATCCTCAAGAATCCGGAGCGTGTTGAAAGTGAATCCACAAAAATCACCCATAAACGTATTGAACAGCGTCTGCATATGGTCGATAATCTCCGGCATAAGCACCGTATGCTGGAGCACCTCATCGCTGATTCGCACTTGACCAGGGCAATTATCTTTTCGGCTACGAAAAGGGACGCTGATCATCTGGCCCATGAGCTCTACGCCGAGGGCCATGCCGCAGCAGCACTGCACGGAGATATGAGACAGAGTGCTCGAAATCGCACTATGAGCAACATGCGGCGGGGGAAGATCAGGCTCTTAGTTGCCACCGATGTTGCCGCACGCGGTATTGATGTAGCCGGTATCAGCCACATCATCAATTTTGATCTCCCAAGATGTGCTGAAGACTACGTTCACCGCATAGGCCGCACCGGCAGGGCCGGCGCCTCAGGTATCGCCATCTCTTTTGCGTTGCCTGGAGAAGTCAACGAGCTGTCGCGGATTGAACGCTACATTGGCGGGACTCTGCGCCGACATGTCATCCCGGGGCTTGAACCCACTCGGTCGCTGCGGCACGCCACGGTGAAGAAGAAACACCGACGGCAGCCACAGGCACAAGGGAACGGGCGGAACGGATCCAAACAGCCAACCTTCGGCAACAACGGGAATACCATACCTCCAGGGTCTTCCAAAGGCAGGAAGTGGACATCGACAAAGGGAGAAAGGCACATCACCATAGAACACCGCAGGAGCAAGGCAAGCCGGCAGGTAAGGTGGACGAGGTGAGCGATGGACCAGAAGCTGATTAGAAGCATTGCGATCATCGCCCATGTGTATGAGCTTGGGAACATCCTTAAACAGATTGAAAATAACAACATTTTTTTCACAGCACTCAACCTACGATGTCTTCCAACCGTTTGAAGCTCCCTGGAGCTTGCTGCAGGGAATCTTCAAACGCCTATTCCTTTTCGCGGGAGAAAGTGTTACCCTCCTTCAACCAATTTTTCCGGTTTCTCAGTAGCAGAAATATTTAGGCGCTTAGTTCTAAAATTCGTGTTTTTTCTGGCAGATTTATTCCTGCAAACGCCTTGGAGTAACTATATAATCTGATACTGGATGCTGATTCAAGGATTATCCAGTATCAAGAATCCAGGAACCAGCATCCAATCTTTTTTGTACCGGTTTATCCGGGTTAGGGAGAAAAAGACATGAACAAGAAATTAATTATTATAGGGTTCGGGATTATCGCTGTTCTATTGCTTTGGTCAGGGGTTTCAATCTATCCTGACTGGCTGTGGTTCGAAAATCTAGGCTTTTCGCCTGTTTTCTGGACCATGCTTTTGAGCAGGTTCGGGTTCGGTTTGTTGATTTGGTTGCTTTTGATTCTTATCATATGCGTTAACCTTTACGCCGCCAAACGTTTAAACCCAGGCAGCGGGCCAGGAGTGGCCTTTAAAGCTGCGGACGGTTTTGGCCTTTCAGGCAGGGCCTTAAATTCTCTCCTCATAGCTTTTATTCTGATTCTTAGTTTTATTATTGCGTCAAAGGGCTCCTTTCAATGGGATATACTCCTGCGCTATCTATATCAGCAACCTTTTGCCAGCACGGATCCTATTTTTAACAGGGACATCGGTTTTTATCTGTTCTCTCTTCCCTTTTACATTTTCGTCCGAAACGGGTTATTAGTTCTTTTCGTTTTTGCTGGTCTGGTCTCTGTGGGTTGGTATCTGAAAAATGGTGCGCTTCAAATAGAGGGTGAATTTAGTCAAGCGGAGGGTGTCCCAACCTCTTTACCTAAAATTACCATTGCACCAAAAGCCAAGAAGCACCTTATTTTCCTGGGAGGAATCATTGTTTTACTCCTGGCCTGGGGTTATCATCTGAAAATCTATGGACTTTTGTATTCTACACAGGGACCTGCTTTCGGCGCCAGCTATACCGATGTCCACATCAAGGTCCTGGCCTATAGGATTTTGATCATTGTCTCCCTGGGCTTTGCCCTGGTCCTTTTTCTCAACGCCTTTAAATTCAGAATGAAATTAATCTGGTTAAGTGGAGTAATCTGGATAGGGGCTGTGTTGGTATTTGCGATCCTGCTCCCCATCACGGTACAAAAATTTGTGGTTAAGCCGAATGAATTAGCTAAAGAATCACCCTACATCGCTTACAATATTGATTATACCCGTAAGGCTTATAATCTGAACAGGATAAAAGAAGTCGATTTTGAAGTTAGTGACAAATTAAGTGCGGAGGACATCAAGAAACATGATGTAACGATTCAAAATATCAGGATCTGGGACGAGCGTCCTTTACTTCAAACCTACAGGCAGATTCAAACCATACGGCTATATTACGATTTTATCAATGTAGACGTAGACCGTTATATAATCAATAACCAATATCGACAGGTCATGTTGGCCGCCCGGGAGTTGGTGGTTAGTAAACTCCCTGCCCAGGCAAATACCTGGGTTAATAGACACCTAATCTATACCCATGGCTATGGA
>DAOUTV010000009.1 GCA_030668505.1 Desulfobacterales bacterium
ATCAATAAGTTGGGTGCGATTTTTCGTGGCCTTAGAGACCTCCGGGTTGTTTACCACACACCCCCCCGCGTGGCCGCGTGCGGTCCTGCCACCACGCGCCGATACTGCACCCTGAGACCCCTTCTAGCGCAAGGGTTGAGATCGCATGAAAATTAACAAAAAAATGGATTTCCAAAAAAAAGTTGATTTTTTTCGGTGCTTATATCGGAATCTCAGGCAAGTGGGGGTGGCTTTGACAATTATTTTTTTGCTATCACATTGTACAGACAAATGGAAACGTTCAATAATCGGATGACACTGGATCAGGTCGAGGGGGCCTTTTTGCGGTAGGATCATTTCAGAGAGCTTGAAGGGTAAGGGGTGGTTGGTAACGGATCTCACTCTGAGATAGTGCATAGCACATACAGTTTTCAGCAAAGATAGAAAAATCCTACCAAAACATTTTGAGGGTAAGCAGATTTCAAAATAGATAGCTGTTGACTCAGTGTCTGGTCAGTCCACTGTACCAAACATCATTAATGCCACTTATATATCATTAGTATTGTGCCTTGAAAATACGCTGAAACTTATAGTCTATTGAATTATCAGTATAAATGTTGCCTTTGAGAAGGTCCTTGACAGTAGCTTTTTAGTATGCTATAATTAATCTACAATAATGCCTAACAGGATAAAGGGGGAATGTGAACATGGCCAAATCAATTCATTTTTGTGCGAAGACCTTACATCTACTCATGAGAAAACATAAGAGGGCGCGAGCCACTTTAACAGCCGACTTTTTCCGGGAAATTGTAGATCGAAGTAGAATTGAAGAGTCCTTCATCGATGCGCTGAATGAATACGCGATCGATACCTACCAATTAGCAATTGTAAAACTGACCCGCTCGAAATACCTTTTAGCCAGAACATATGACCGCTATTTCGTTGAAGACGAACATGTATGGGAAGATGAATAACCTTATCATGATCACAGGAGAGGCCATAGAGGAGTTTACTTGCAGCAAGTTGCGACACTTATGAGAAGCGGTCTGTGGCTCAGTTATTAATCGTTCTCGGTAGACCAATTTGCTATATCCGACATACCCCTTCGTGGAGAATTGGGGACAGATGAGAAGACCTTGACGAATAGGATCGTGGACAGCGTGGATTGACAAGGTCAGCCTGACCGGGATCAAAACTTTCTGTGGTGAAATTCAATAAAGATGGCTTCTAACTTATACTCTAAAACTCGCCGGAAAGGGACTTAGACAATATACGACCTATATTAAGAGGTGGCTATGATGGGAATTTGGGACAAGTCATTAATGACAACCGCCTATTTAGACGGCACTGAAGCCGATGTGAACCAATCGTGTAAAGTCAGAATTGATGAGGAAGTCATAGAGGTAAGCTACGATGACGACGGAGCTGTTGTCTACATGGGTAAAAATGATAACACTGGTCATTTTAAATTGGAGTGCTCTAATAATGCAGGCAAAGCATCTTTGCACATGTTTAAGAACGATGTCATTCTGGAAGGGTATTGGACTGAGGAGGGTGATGAGGGTTTCTGGAGGATTAAGCTACAGAAGCGGACACAACAGTCGCCAATGGATTCACATTATGACAGGGCTAATGAACTACTGAGAAAAAAGATACGTGATGAAGTACCACTAACGTCAGATGAAGAATCAGAGCTGAGGTCCATACTTATTGAATATGATCGAGCTGAATGCCATCTGGATGCTACACTGTGTAAACCTGAAACCTGTAGATTTTACAGCAACCCAGAAGAATGGGTCAAATGGAAGAAGTTTGATGATCTCTGTGACCTTGTCCACAACTATATTGAAAACAACGGTACGATAGTTCCGCCCACAGGTGGGGACATAATGAGTGGAGGTCCTAAAAGTAGAAAAGGAAGGCAGCTTCCCGGTTCCTTTGAGAGCAACAAATAGTGCACATTTTCGTGAGCCTCAGTGATGGCTGGACAGCGCCGATGCAAGATGAGCCTTCCATGAAAAGTGGATGGTCTATTAAACCTATGCCGGATAATGAATGGTTTTCGGGGATGGCAGAGTAGTCAATCTGAAATTTGGTAATTGGATAAAGAACTGACTGCTCTGAGATTGGAGGAACACATGAAACGGGACTTCGAAGTAAACCGACGTGAATTCATGGCCGCAGGAGCAGGATTGGGGCTTTCCGCTTTCTTACCGAATGTACATGATAGTGGTAAAAGCTGGAGTGGGAAAGAAGTTCTAAACCCTGAACTGACTTGCATTGTCAAAGTGAAGGCTTTGAATACTTACGTGCACGTTTGTGGAGAGACGGAAATACATGCGGAGTGCCGAGCCATTGACTGCTGTATGGGTACCTACGATCTGAGATTGCACTTTCATCCGGCAACGTGTCTCATAGGGAGCGAACAGATTATTCAAGATCTTAAGATCGATGACATATACTGGGTTCGTGGGGAGTGGGCAATTGCGGATGAAAGTACTCCAATGATGATCTTTGATCCAGAGTATTGGCCATATGAGCCTGTGGATCTTAGCGAGCAGCACTCTATTGGTGAACTGAAAGGGCTGTTGTGATTAGCTCCTATGTCCTTCCTTGTCCGGTGATATTCAGTTACCTTTTAACCTTTGTCTAAAATCTCTATCTGGACCCTACCAGTGTATTTTGCCCCCTGATAAACAGTAAGAATGTTCCCTTCCATGCTGGAATCATCAACAAGCCTTAATTGGAGTTCAGAACTATCTTCAGCCCGCAATCCAAAGGCTCTGCCGTCTTCACTGATTCGACATTTGTATATTAAGTCTTCAACTCCCTCTTCTATTGTAATAAAGGGAGGATTAATCACTATCTCACACCATTCTGAATCAATGATATCAGGGTGATCAGCCTCATACTGAATCCTGACTTTTCCTTTATATCGCCCCTTTTTCAGTTTTTTCATTTATTACCCCCTTGGCCTATTCTTGAAGCGTTTGTTCCGCACGGATGCTCGATAGAGCGTCACTCTTTCCGAGATGCTGTGCCCGCGGAGATTTTCCAAGCCGATAGCACTTGAAATACTTCGGTCATCACATCCGACAATTTCATTGTGGATGGTAATATTCAAACATCTTTCATTTCAAGTCGGATATACTGGATTACGCACCTCTTGCCATATTCTATTATAGCCCACAATACTATTTTGCCAATGATTTGTAACGGATACCTAAAAGATTATAGTTTTTCAATATGATGTCGTTATAGCAATTATTGAAAGGGTAAAGATCTGCTTAACAGGCGCAACGGTCAGCCGTGAAAGCTTCCAGCGACTGGTTATCCGCTGAAATAGCAAAAAAACTATTCTCTTGTATCTCCAAGAACGACTTTAAAAAGTTTGAATTTATATGATTTGTTCTCAGTGCTGTAATATCGAAAAATATTATCAAAACGTTTATGAAAGCGATTGTTTACCACGTAACACATTATTTCGTCTTTTTTAGGTCTTAAAGGTGTTGAATTGTCCTTCAACACTTTTAACAACATGTCATGATAACACGCAAAATAAAGTCCATAATCTAATATTTGTGACATCACTTCTAATTTTGGATCATCAAGTTTTAGTTCAATAACTGATAAATGTCCCCTTCGATTAAGGGTGACAATATCAACAAATTCTGTAGGGGTAATCATATTGCGTCTGGAAACAGTACTTTCAAATGCACCAGTTGGAAATTCCCTTAGAATACCATACTTCTTTTTTTTCAATTTAAAGAAGTGCTCACCGAATATTGCCAATCTTTCATTTGTTCTGGCCTCTGTTCTGTCCTCAGGCTTTAGACCTTTCCCAAACAAGTAAGCCTGAAAATCTTTCTCAAGAAAATGTCCTTTGTCATCATCGCCCCTTTTGTTCAAAAAAGGGCGTATTATTTCTTTGTCCGGCCTCCTGAATAACTCCTTTTGTGTATATGGCTTTATTCGCTTGTTATTATATACAATCTTGAAATCAATATCTTCATTGTTAATATTGAGATATGAGACTCGTCTCTTAAATGCTTCAACATTTGGTGTCCATGACTTTCCATTCATGTTTATAATGAACACAATTTCCTTTATATTTATCTTATGATCTGTTTTTATGTGGTGGAAAAGCGCCATTCCCCAAGAATCTAAACAGCGATAACCAGACTTATTTATTTTTTTGTTTGCTTTCAACGTGATACGGTTAGCTTCTATTTTGTAATCAAAAGATGCTGGCCATTCACCTCCACCCCCCGTTGCCTTATTTACTTCTTTAGTCAGGTCTTGAGCAGAAGTATTTGTATTGGTATCCATTGGTTTTCTCCTATGCATAATCATATTTTTAAGCCGGTCGGACAGGAAATGGTGAGCGGCTCCCACCATTGTCCATCATTTTTGATTACTACGTTTTCAAAGTAGTCCACAAATAGTTCAGGTTCAAAGGAATGCACTGGAATCAACATTTTTGGAGCAAGAGCACTTGCAAGGCGCTTCAAATCCGGCAATGGAGCGTGACCAGAAGTATGACAGTACACCAATGGAATTGACTTCTTATCCAACCAGTCCATAAGAGGACGATATTGTTCCTGCTTGAGATAGCCTGACCATAGGGAATATATTAGTGTTGCATCTTCAAGGCAATCAGCTTTTCCCAAGTCTTTTCTCATTGACGGGCGAAACAACATCACCGATTTGTTCGCTTCTTTCCTGATTCTCTCAGGATATATTCTCCATGATGCAAATGACTCTGGCAGATCGAAAAGTTTTTTCTTGATAATCCCTTGTTTCTGAGTCCAGGGTAAATATATGCAAAAACCCGCCCATCCGGGTTGTGGTAGTCGTGGATTATCGCACGCTTTCAGAACACTGGCCGTGTACATATCCGCGATAAACTGTCTTCCAGAGTGCCTGCAGGCTCGATAGACAGTGACAAGTCTATCAATGTTTTGCCCTGAACACCAAACCAGTGCCATTCCTTTAATGCTGTTAAACAGTTCGAGGAACCTACTTTCAAGGTCTGATTCAGAGGGGTATTTGTTGTCAACATCAGATCTGCCAAGAGTGGACCCCTCCATTAAGAGAACGTCTATCTCCTTGGGGGGATGAGAAACTAAACGATCAAGCAGCTTACCTTTACGCCCATGCCCACGAAAATCGCCGGAATAGAAAAGGCGTTGTCCCTCCGCTTCAACCAAAAGAGCATAGGCATCATATGCAGAGTGATCAACCAAGTAGGGTGTTAAGGTAAAAGGGCCAAGAGTTATAGGAGTTCTGTCTTTTATCTCAATCGTGTTATTGAACCGCATTCCTGAGGGAATAAATGCGCTGGCAGCTTCTAAAATTCGTTGAGCGCCCTTACCTATTAGTATCGGTGTTTCTGGGGGTAATTTTGGTGCAAGACCATAGTGATCAAGGTGGGGATGAGAAATATATACACCCAAAAGCGAAGGATCTGGGCCTGTAAATCCTGATACTGGAGGGAGAGGGACCTCTGTAAATTCGGACTCCAATGGCAGGCCGATATCTAAAACTATCCTTTTCCCGCTGGCCTCGATCTCAATACAGGTCCCGCCGATTTCATGTGTACCCCTATGAATCCGTACTCGCATTCTGGGCTCCGGGCCAAAAATATCATTCTTGAATACTGTTAGAGTAAAGTATCACCCTTAAACGGATCAAGGTGTGCCTGAATTTCTGAGAAGGCTGACAAGCTGTTTGCTGCCTTCACTAAGAGCTTTTGGCCATCATCTTTTTTTCCTTCATTGATAAGCCGAATAGCCTCCCTGATATTATCACGAACGGTATTGGCCCAAATAGCGTAACGACTGAATGTAGCTTCACCACCAGACATCTGGTTTAACACGGCTCGCTCAAGCCGTGACCTTAACCCTTCCACACCGCCGTCTCTATATGCTTGCGACACACGAAGAATGGCGTCGTCATAATCGTCAAGGATCTTTATTAACGTTTCTTCGGTTAGCATCATCAACTCCCTAAAGGCCGTATTTGTTTACAGCATTATTGCAATATACTTTGTATACGTCTATCTTGGTACATAATACCCTGTCTGAGGGTATTATGCTGCTAAAGGCTGACCTTCGGCGTCCGGTGTTTACTGAATGCACTTCGCCCAAATCCCATTTCGGCAAGGTTACACGGCACAGCCACTCCAGTTCCAATTGTACATATCATCATAACCCTTGAAAAATTTACTACGTCAAAACCATATGAAAATCTCAATGTTACTTATCGCATCGGCATGACATAATAATTACTTTAGAACTCTGGAAGAGAAATGTAGTAGCCCACCTAATCTCTTCCACCAGTTCTTAGCGTGAAAACGGGACAGAGGGTATTCAGTCCAGTTTCAACACCCTTCACCAATTGGTTAATCCTCTCCTTGCAATTGATTGCAAGGATTCAGGTGGGGGAAGGTCCTTCCTTTCTGGTTCGGCATACCATGCAGGAAGCCACTCCTGTAGAGAGGAGGCAATTGACCATTGTGTCTCGGGTAAAAAGGAGTTAGTATTAAGGTCAAGATGTTTTGAAAAATGGTTAGAGGAGAATCGATGAAAGGGCGAAACTGCTTACTTGGACTTCTTTTTTGTGGTTTTTGGTTGCTGGCCTCGTCCGATTATTACCTACACGAGAACAGGTGGCTGAATCGAACAGAGGTGAAAGACAGGTCTGGAGAGACGAAGTGGTATCTGCAGGAGAATCGATTCACCGGAAACACAGAGATCAGAGACTCGGATGGACATAAAGCAGGGGAGGTTGAGTATAACCGCTTCTTTGATCGAACTGAAATTAGGGACCAAAGTGGGAATAAACAGTGGCATCTCCGGAAGAACCCCTGGAGCGACCGTATTGATATCAAAACCATGGACGGGCGCAACGCTGGAGAGATGAAGCACAACCGGTGGCTGGATCGCCGGGAGGTGGAAGAGGCGAAATAGGGACAAAGGCCCCCACTTGTGCCTTTCACGTGAGAGACACGGCTTTATCCCGTCCAAGCAAATAATGTCACTTCTGGGTCAGTGTCAGATCAGACACTATAATTTCGTGGGGTAACGAGCTGGTTTTTTGGGTTCAAATTCCGCCCGCCTGATTTAGGTCACTCGGTGACCAAAACGAACGGAAACGAACGGAAATCAACGTAAAAACCCCCTGACTCCATTAAGGAATTTCAGGGGGTTACGTATTTCCTGGTAGTCCCAACGGGAATCGAACCCGTGTCTCTGGCGTAAGAGGCCAGTATCCTGCACCGCGACACGATGTCAAGAGATCCGGGATAGTTATGAAGAACGTGCACAACTTGTTAAATACTAACAAGCTTGTAGTCCCTGGTCCCTAGTCCGATTGCTTGGGCATATTCTAGCTGGATTTCCCAGTCCACGTTCGGATAGATCGCACGGAACTTATCCTCTCCAGGCTCAAAATTTGTCTTAAGACAAGAGCTTTTCAGCCCCTCCGCTTGATTGACAAGGTCGGCAGATGCCTGGTCGATCGCGACCGGATCGTTTGAGGCCACGATACCGATGTCGGGTACAATTGGGGCATCGTTATGGGCATAACAGTCGCAGGCAGGTGACACCTGGGTGATAAAATTAAGAAAGGTAGCCGAGCCTTTTTTCCCTTTCAACACCCCGGCCGTATATTCTACCATTTTTTCCAAAAAGACAGGGATCTCCTGGTCCCATTGAATCTGGATGGCTTCATTCGGGCAGATAATAATGCACTCCCCGCACCCCACGCACTTTTTGCGGTCGATTTTCGCCTTTTCATCAATAAGAGAAATAGCCTCCTGGGCACAGTAGTCAACACACTCCCCGCACCCTTCACACTTTTTTCTTTTCACCTTTGGGGATACAGTGGAGTGCTGGGCCAGTTTTCCCTTTCGGGAGGCGCATCCCATTCCAAGGTTTTTAATAGTGCCTCCAAAACCTGAGAGCTCATGGCCTTTGAAATGGGCTACACTCACAATAGTGTCGGCGCGGACAATCTCAGAGCCAATATAGACCTTCTTAAACCGTTTCAAGTTCAGAGTCACAGCTGTTTCATTGCCACCCCGAAGTCCATCGGCAATGATCAGAGGTGCATCCACCACGGCGTACGTAAACCCATTGTGAATGGCGGTTGTTAGATGGGCAACCGAGTCACTACGACTCCCAACGTATAGGGTATTGGCATCGGTTAAGAAGGGGTGTCCCCCTACCTCTTTTATCGTATCGACAATCTTGCGGACAAAAACAGGTCGTACGTAAGCAGTGTTTCCTGCCTCCCCGAAATGGAGCTTAACGGCCACTAAGGCACTTTTCTTGACCTTTGCTGCCAGGTCTACTGCATCTAGTAGGCGCTTGACCTTGCCTACAAGATTTTCGCTCGCCTTTGTCCTAAGGTCTGCAAAGTAGACAACACTCTTCATAATCTTTCCCAATAATTACCCTAACTGCTGGTCAATAAGTTCCGCGGCCTTTTTCCCGGAAAGGAGCATCCCTCCGAAGATCGGACCCATCCGGTAAGAGCCAAACGTGGCATTGGCGGCCATGCCTGCAACATAGACTCCCGGAAAAGCTTCACGGGTATTTTCAAGGGTTGAATGTTCTGCCACCTCAGCCCACATAGACTTTTCACCCATTACCTTACCTGTTTCGGTCAAAAGCCTTGATCCGGATTTCCTCTCTATGAGATGCATCAATTCGGTGGCATGCCCCGTGGCATCAATGGTGAAGCGGGCATGAACGGTTAGAGGATCTACATGAAGCGCGGCCATTTCAACGGCTGTCCAGTTAACCACCAGGCCAATCACTCTTGCCGATTCCGGGCTATCTGTCTGCCGTATTATTGCGTCCTCCACACACATGAGGTTGAAGACCGTTGCCCCTGCCTGGCAGGCCTTGGAGGCTAAAGTCGTGGTGGCCATCACTGCATCCGCTGTATGGTATCCTTCTTGAAAGGGCTGCGTGGGAATACCCAGCTCATCAAGAACCTTTTTCCCTTTATCCTGAACCACAATCTCATTGAACATCATCCCGCCACCCCACATTCCACCCCCGATGGACAGCTTGCGCTCAAAAAGGGCTACTTTCCTATCGTTTCTGGCCAGGTAATAGGCTGCTACCAACCCGGATGGCCCACCTCCTATAATGGCAACATCAAGGTCTAGATGGTCGATCCATTTTTGGGTGAAACGTTCTATGATGGCCCTAGTTATAACCTGCTCGTCTAATTTCATCGTCCTTCCTCTGCAACTGTGGTACCTTAGGGCTCGCGCAAAAACAACTTACCATTTTGGCATCCCAGCTTCAGGCTATCTTTCGCCGATACTCATTCGCAAAGTCCTCGAAATAGCTTGCTATTCCTGCGGATTTGCTCAATCGGATCGTCCAAATCTAACCCAAATCTGAGCGCCAATTCTGCCAAGTTGTTTCTGCGCAAGCCCTTAGTCATACCCTGGTTTGGTAGTTTCATAAAAAAAGCCAACTTCGAACTAAGAAATTGGCAATCACTGGAAAAAATTGTGAATGCATAGTGCTGGGTAGCAACTAAGGTCTAAAAAGTCAAGAATTTTGTCCTATCGAAAATATCCTTGACACTGGTCGCATCCAAGCTATAGAAATAAGATTTTTATATGGCACCCTTGCTCCGGGAGAAGCGGGGCTATTGATACCCATAAGGAGGCGTTATGAGAAGATTTGAAACCGTATTTATCGTAAACCCAGAGCTTTCCGAAGAACAACGCCAGCCCCTGCTGGACAAGATGAAAGGCCTCATGTCTGAGGACCAGGGAATGTTTGTCAAGTTTGACGATTGGGGCCATAAAAGGCTTGCCTATGAGGTCAAGAAGCACACCCGAGGATATTATGTGCTAATGGATTTCTGCGGGGACGGAGTTTTGGTCAAGGAAATTGAGCGTAACATGCGCCTGGATGATCGAGTGCTCAAATACATGACGGTTCTCAAAGACAAGACCGTTGATGTGGAAGCAGTAAAGGAAGAAATAGAGGCAGCCAAAGAAAAGGAATCAGTACCCGAACCTACCGAACAAAAGGAAGAAATAGAGGCAGCCAAAGAAAAGGAATCAGTACCCGAACCTACCGAACAAAAGGAAGAAATAGGGGCAGCCAAAGAAAAGGAATTAGAACCCGAACCTACCGAACAAGCGGAAGGTGTGGGTGAAGACAAAGGGGATTCAGAATCAACCGAGACTGCAGAAGCCCCAGTGAGCGACACCGAAGTACCAGAGGATACGCCAGAAACCAACGAGCAGGAGGAACCAAAGTAATGGAACAAGAAAGAAGCAGGGCGCCAAATAGGCACAAGCGAGTGTTTCGCAGGAGAAAGGTTTGTCGGTTCTGTGCTGATTCCAGCCTTCCTATCGATTATAAGGACCCTCGGACGCTTAGGTTTTTTACCACAGAACGGGGCAAGATCATCCCGGGGCGTGTATCCGGCAATTGCGCCAGGCACCAGCGAAAGTTAACCGTTGCCATCAAACGTGCACGGACCATTGCCCTGATGCCTTATGCAGCAACCCTGAGCCACTATTAAGATTGACGATTGGTGATTGTTCATTCAGGGAGCAGTAGCTCTTGACCCATATTGCCCGTAGCCAAATCCATAAGGACGTCATCGTTGCAATAGCCATCACGGCCTTTATTTGTATGGCAACCTTGTACCTCAGGGTGCTGGGGCCGTTCGTTGGGCTGGTTATTCCGCTGCCGATCCTTTTTTACCGGTTCAAACTGGGCCGCTCTTTAGGCCTGTTGATCCTGGCCGCGGTCGTCCTTATTGTGATCTTTGTGGTCGGCTGGAGTTCCATAGGCGCAGTAGCGTTCCTCTTTGAACTGGGGCTGGTGGGTCTGATTTTACCTGAGGTATTTGAGATGAACCTGTCTGTCGAAAAAACGGTCGGAATCACTACCGGTGTCGTTTTGGCGGCAGGCGCTGTGATGTTGGCACTTTACAGCTTGCTTTCTACGGCCAGCCCGTGGGCTGTGGTATCCGATTACCTGGAAAAGAGCGTAGAGATGGCCATTGCCATGTACAGGGAGATCGATGCGTCCGAGGAAAAAATAGAAATACTTGCCCGGTCCTTGGAGGGAATCCTGTACCTCATGCTTCGCATCATCCCTGCCATTGTGATTGTCACAACCCTCTTTGTGGTCTGGAGCAACCTCCTCCTGGCTCGCTCTCTATTGCGAAGCAAAGAGCTTTTCTGTCCTGATTTTGGCAAGCTAAACCAGTGGAAGGCACCGGAGCATCTGATTTGGGTCGCCATAGCATCAGGGGGTTTGCTCTTATTTGCTCATCCAGGCATCAAGATGCTTGGCATCAATGGGCTGATAGTGATCATGATGATATACTTTTTTCAAGGGATTGCCATTGTCTCTTTCTATTTTGAGAAAAAACAATTCCCAAAAGTACTGCGAGCCATACTCTATGGCCTGATTGCCATGCAGCAGCTCTTGCTTCTTGTAGTGATTGCGGTTGGTTTCTTTGATGTGTGGTTCGATTTCAGACGAACAAGAAAGGTGGAGTCCTAACATGAAAGTCATATTGACAGAGATGATCGAATCGCTGGGAACTGTCGGCGATGAGGTTAGCGTGGCCAAAGGTTATGCCAGAAACTATCTGATCCCCCAAAAGAAGGCGATCGTAGCCACACCCAAAAATCGCAAAGTTTTCGAGCGCCAGCGGGCACAGTTCGAACAACAACTGGCTAAAGACCACACCCAGGCGGAGGTGTTGGCGGAAAAGATTCAAGGATCTGTCTGTACTATTGTGGAGCGAGTATCTGATGATGATAAACTTTATGGTTCGGTTTCAACGCGAGATATTGCTGAACAATTGAATGCGCAGGGGTTTGCTGTAGACAAGAGAATGGTCATGCTCTCTGAACCTATCAAGACCCTGGGATCTTTTATCGTGCCTATTCGTCTACATTCCGATATCTCTCCGGAGATCACCGTCAGAGTGGTTCCTGAACAGGAAACACAATGAGCAACAAAGATCCGTGGCTGCAAAAGGTTCCACCTCAGAACATTGAGGTCGAACAATCAATCCTGAGCGCCATGCTGATTGAGAACAATACACTGCCCGAAGTACTGGAAGTCGTTTCCGAGAAAGACTTCTATCGTGAGTCCCACCGGAAAATCTTCGCGGCTATGGTGGATCTCTTCGAACGAAATGAACCCGCTGATCTGATTACAGTTACAAACATCCTCAAGGAACAGGGCCGGCTTGAATCGGTTGGAGGCGCATCCTATCTGGCTGAACTGGTTGACACAGTCCCCATGGCGACCAATGCGGCCCACTATGCAAAGATTGTCCGTGAAAAAGCGACCTTGAGGCAACTTATCGAGCGCGCAGCCTCCATCACAACCCGTTGTTTTGAAGACCGGGGGGACGTGGAAGAGGTTCTCGATTTTGCCGAACGGTCAATCTTTGATATCTCTGAAAACAAGGTAAGGCCAGCCTTTCATTCTCTGGCCGATATTCTCAATGATACGTACAAAGCCGTAGAAGATGCCGTTGGAAACAAAATCCTTGTAACCGGCGTCCCTACGGGCTATCACATGCTTGACGAGAAAACCTCTGGGTTGCAGCCTAGCGACCTTGTTGTGATTGCGGGTCGGCCCAGTATGGGAAAGACTGCCCTTGCCCTGAACATCGCGCAAAATGCCTGCACTCAAACCGGAATACCTGTTGGCATTTTTTCGCTGGAAATGTCCAAGGAACAGCTCTCACTGCGCATGCTTTCTTCAGAGGCCCGGATCGATTCATCTCGAATGAGAGGTGGCTTCTTGAGTGAGAGTGACCTGGCCCGTATCAACCGCGCGGCAGGGACCCTATATGACCTTCCCATCTACATTGATGACTCACCGTCCATATCAGCCCTGGAAATACGTGCCAAGGCTCGCCGCATGAAAATGGAAAAGGGCCTGGGTCTCGTCATTGTAGACTATTTACAGCTTATGAGAGGACGGGCTTCGGCGGAACGGCGGGACCTGGAAATATCCGAGATCTCCAGATCTCTCAAGGCCTTGGCCAAGGAGATCAATATTCCGGTGGTAGCCCTTTCACAGCTCAACCGGAAGGTGGAGGAGCGAAGCAACAAGCGGCCGGTGCTCTCCGATCTGCGCGAGTCTGGCGCGATCGAACAGGATGCCGATGTGATCGTCTTCATCTATCGCGACGAGGTGTACAACAAGAAGGAAGGCGAGACCGACAGAACTTCGGAAATTAATGTGGCCAAACAACGCAACGGCCCTACCGGCACGGTGAAGCTCACCTTTTTGGATTACTGCACACGGTTTGAGGACATGGCACCAGAGGTGGGAAGCCCGGTGTTGTAGTCACACTGGGCAACCACCCTATCTTGAATCTGCGTCCGAACCTTCCCACTCAGTTCCCTTGGCAACAATATTCCACCGTTTTTTTCTAAAGTTTTCCCGAAATGTACCGAAAATATGATTGAAGGTGTGTTTCCATGAACATAACTACCTATCAGATACATAATGTCTTGAGGGCCTACGGCAAACAGCTGAGCCAGAGCAAGCGGCTGCAACACAAAAAGGGTGATGCACTGCTGAGGCGTACAGACCGGATCAGTCTCTCCGTTCAGGCAAGACGAAATGCTATTATTGACAGAGTAACTTCAGATATTATAAATAGGATAATCAATGATGGACCCCATTACGAGATGGAACAGGAGGCTTTCGGACAACTTGAGGATGAATATGGGGGTAGCCTTTCAGTTAATAATGAGGATTCCGAGTTGGTCTTCAAGGTTATTGATAAGGAAAAAGGGGAGGTAACAAAAACACTTTCTATCGAGGATTCCAATTTCTTGAAAGATAGGCTGGAAGAAATCACCAAGAGCAAGGTTGACGATCAAATGATTACCTGACATGGAGGTATCTGTTCATGAAAATTACTGGCAACGGCTACGAGATTACCAGATACATTAGTGAAAAAATCGTGAGTCCGACAAATGAGGCGTCCGTAAAGACTTGTACGCAAAACAATATTCCTACTGAGTCCAGAGAAGACGCCATAGTCAATCTTTCTGAAGCGTCAAAAGAGGTTCAGAAGGCCAGAGAGGTCATCGAGTCTCAACCAGATGTCAGACTGGATATGGTTAACGCTATCCAGGAAGAGATCGAAAAGGGAGCCTATGAAGTTGACGTCCAGAAAACAGCCGAAAAGATACTGGGATATTACATAGACGAAAAGGTTTGACCATCCTGTTCGAACTAAGATTTGTTCTATAATATCCACGCAATTGCTTTCTTTACCAGCCTCCCCCCTTGACCCGCCCTTTTCTGTTACCCTACTTCATTAAGCTTACATATAGACCGGTTTCTCGGCTATTGATAATCATCAGAATCTGAGCTAAGAAAAGATCCACAATGGGCAGGCAAAAAGGTCCTAAGCAGCTTGAAAAACTTATATCCTATATCCTTGGACAACGACCCGACGAGTTTGGACTGGTCCTGAACGATCAGGGGTTCGTGCGTCTGAAAGATCTGCTCAAGGCAATCTCAGAGGAACCCGGGTGGGGATATGTGCGGAAATCCCACATCCATGAGGTCCTCATGACCTCTTGTGAAAAGTCTTTTGTCCTGGAAAATGACAGAATCAAGGCCGTTTGTCGCGATGATGCCCCGGCCTGTGTAGAGGACATAGTTCCCCCTAAGCTCCTTTATCACTGCGTGAGGCCCAGGGCATATCCTGTCGTCTGCCGGCAAGGGATCATCCCCTTAGGACAACCCCGGGTCTATTTGGCCACAACCGAGGAACTGGCACAGAGGATGGGAAAGCGGCGAGCCCCAGTCCCTGTGTTGCTGACAGTTCTGGCGCAAAGAGCTTTAAAGGCAGGCGTAAGATTCTCTAAGCAGGGCGACTTCATCTACATGACTGACCATGTGCCTGTGGGCTACTTCACTGGACCGCCACTCCCAAAAGAGAAGAAAAAAGAAGCCCCCCCTGTTGCAATACCTGAAGACCCGCCTGGCAGCTTCACCTTTCAATTGGAACGCTCCCGGACACTTCAGCAACAGCGACTCAGGCGAAAGGGGCTCAGAAAGGAGATTGTCTGGAAAAAGGATGCCCGCAGGTTAAGGCGAAAGCGCAAAACTTAAAAAGCTTTTCAGTTAAATCAACGGTTAAAAAGGGTTAAAAAAATCGTAATGTGATAAGGCCATTTAAGCAATTGAAAAAAGAGCTGATCATGGTGACAGGCCAACTACCTGATTTCTCCGGCATCGGGCCTGTTTATCTTGTGGGCGGGTCTCTTCGGGACCGCATCATCAATCGTCCATCCAACGACCAAGATTTTGCAGTGCTCGGCAATGCCAGGGAATTTGCAGAAAAAGTGGCGGCAAAACTTGGTGTCCGCATGATTGAGATGGGCAAAAAATACAAGGCGGTCTATAGAGTAGTATCAGGCGACAAGGTGCTCGATTTTTCCTCCATACATGGCAAAACCATTGAGGACGACCTGAAAAGACGCGACTTTACTGTTAACGGCCTAGGCTTTAACCTGTCTTCCGAAAGCCTTATCGACCTTGTTGGGGGCCTGGACGACATCAAATCAAAAACCATCCGGCTGATCTCAGAAGACGCGATCTTAGCCGACCCACTGAGAATGCTCAGGGCATTTCGTCTTGCAGCTGTCCTCGGTTTTCAGATAGCACCGCAAACCTTGTCTGCCATCAAAGATCAAGCCGGGCTTATTGCCAGGTCGGCCGGAGAACGAATAAGGGAAGAGTTTTTCAAGATGATGGAAGCAGAGAGATCTTTTCCTTACGTTGAGCAGATGTCGCAGATAGGGCTCCTGATGAAGCTTATCCCAGAGCTTGAATCATGCCGTGGTTGTCCACTTAATGACGACGGATACGATGTTTTTCAGC
>DAOUTV010000214.1 GCA_030668505.1 Desulfobacterales bacterium
GGTCCACTCCCACACATTTCCCGCCATGTCATAACAGCTAACAGGGCTGATGCCGTTTGGGTACCGGGTAACCCGTGTTGTCTTGCCGATGCCTGATTCTTCGGTATTACACTTTTCCTTGTCAAAGTCATCGCCCCAGGGATATTTACGCCCCTCTGTGCCCCGGGCCGCCCTCTCCCATTGCTCTTCCGTGGGAAGACTCTTCTTTGCCCATGCAGCAAAGGCCTCAGCCTCATAAAAGCTTACCCCAACGACTGGGTGCTCCGGCTGGGTCCATTCTTCGTCATCCCAATATCGAGGCTGGGTGATGTTCTCTTTTTCCCTCCACTCTTTCCCCCCATCGCTCCAGTAGTCATCCCTGACATAGCCTTTGTTCCCGATAAACGCCTTGAACTGTGCGTTGGTGACCGGATAGATATCGATTTCAAACGGCTCAGCAATAGTAACGATTCTCTTGTCATCACCGAATTTGAACTCACCGGCAGGGACTCTCACCATTTCATCCAGCTTATGTTTTGTCCTGGATTCAAATTCGTGCTCCCTGATTCGTTCTTCCACATCTTCGACAGTTTCAGCGCTCTTAACAATGCTGCCAAGTGAAATGAGCTGTCTCACCTGTTCCCCTGTGACTTCCATGTTTCTTATGAGGTCTGTGAGTTTTCTGTTTTCCAAATATGGATGGAGAGACTTCTGAGGAATCTCTTTTATCTTATCAGCGGGAATCTCCGACTTGCCAGTAGCCTTGTCCTCTTCCGATACCTTCATTACAATATCCCTGAGGATATTGAGGATCTCTGGATTCTCGTTTGTTTCCCTCACCAATTCGGGCGCTTCAAACTCAACAATCTTCCAGAACAACAGACTCTTGTAGTCGATTCCGGTGTTTTTGTTTCTATGGATTCCTTCCATCAGGTAAAGGTCGTTCAGGAAACGTTTGAATCGTCTGGGGTTGTTTTGCGTTGTTGGCAAAATATGCTGAAGGTAGGGTCTTATCTTTTCCCTGGAATCCGGATCAATCGAATCCATTCCATCCATATACGTTTCAAAATCATCGTCGCTGATTTGTGGGAGATTAAATGTGACCTGAACGATCTTATCCATGAATTTCCCGGCATCTTGCTCGCGATAAGTATCCTTAAGGGCCTCTTCAATAATCTCGTTAGCAGCGCCGATGACAAAGACACAGCCCTTTTTGTCCATGAACAGCTTTATGGTCTCAAGGACCTTGACGATCCTTGGCCTGGGACATCGGTCCAAGTCATCGATGAAGATCACCAGGGCGCCTTTAGTGTCGTCAGGTGGTTCGGAACTGGTCAGCTTGAACCGCAGGTTAGTATAGGTCCATAGGAGCCTATCAAAGAAATCCTGAAACGTGTCATAGAACCCCAGCCGCTGCTTGTATTCAAGCTCAGAAAAAATCTCGGTTATGTCGATACCGGTGCCGGACTCTATCGCCTTGCCCAATGCCTTAAAGGGGTTAATCTGCTTTACGAACTTTTCGATATCAGTCCTTATCCTCTGGAAAAAGTCACCCCTTTTCATTGTCTTGAAAATCTCTTCAATGAGCGCAGCCAGGATTTCGTCTTCCTTGTCATATTTCCAGGCCTGGAACCAGACGGTCTTGCACTTCCGGTAGATTTCCCCTTCTTTGTAGTCAACGTCCGCAAGATAGTCCCTAACCGTTTCCATAAGAGTCGTTTTTCCCGAACCCCAAGGGCCGTAGACGCCTATAACCAGGGGGGTTTCGTTCTCCTTGTTTGCAATCAGGTCCGCAATGGTCCTTGCATACGCTCCAAACCCAAACTCAACCGACTTGAGCTCCGGAGCATCACTGATAATCCTCACAGGCTTCTTGTCAGGCATCGTATATTGTCTCCTTTTGATCAATGGGGCGAAAAAGGGATGAAGAAAGGGTTAAGGTGTCAAAATCCGATATGACCGGGGAGTATCACAATACAAGATTTTAAGTCAAGGATATTCGACGGTTAGCTTTTAGCACAGGAGTCTCTCGCCTACTCTCTTCAATAGCTTGAGCCCTCAGAGACCCAGAGGAAAATAAGTGACGAGGGACAAGTTGAGAGTGACGAGTTACGAGAAGAAAGCTAAGGTTCACTCCATTCCCAGTCTTTCCAAGAAGTAGTTGACGCGCTCATAGCCGTGCATTTCTGGGATCTCCTCCAAGGGGTTTTGGGCAACAATCGTGATTTTTATCACGTTATTAGGACGAATAATGTGATTTTTATCACGTTATTAGGATCTTTGGTGTGGGAGGATCTGATTCAGAAAAAACCTGCGAGCCTATTTTTGGGGACAGCCTAATCTGGAAACGTCCACTTTCTCTTCCCCCTTTCTCCTGGATTTTGTGAAATGTGTAGGTCTGCCCCCCCTTTTTTTATGCCCCCTCTTTCACAGGCTCTGTGAGAGCGAACTGCTGCCCCGGGGATTTCTGGGAATTTGTGGGAAATCCTTGACAAATACTCACAATCTTGAGTAAATTTACTCAAAACATTGAGTAAATTGTAAAAAGCAAGGAAATCAAATGTTTAAGAGGACAAGTCACAGCGTACTTCTGGGCAGATTGTCCGAACCCAGGCGCTTTATCCAGGTGCTGTCCGGTCCGAGGCAAACGGGGAAGACCACCCTCGCCCACCAGGTCATGGCCGATTCCCAGTTGCCGAGCCACTATGCCTCTGCAGATGAGCCGACCCTGAAGGATCGCACCTGGATGGAACAGCAGTGGGAAGCAGCGCGGGCACAACTCAAATCCGGACAGTACGCGAGAAAGGCGGTACTTGTTCTGGATGAGGTGCAGAAGATTACCGGCTGGTCCGAAACAGTAAAGCGATTATGGGATGAGGATACGTCCAACGGACTGCCACTCCATGTGATCGTATTGGGATCATCTCCCCTGCTGGTACAGCGGGGCCTTACGGAAAGCCTTGCCGGACGATTTGAGGTCATGCCGGTTACACACTGGTCGTTTGCGGAAATGCACGAGGCGTTCGGGTGGGATGTGGAACAATACGTTTTCTATGGGGGATACCCCGGAGCCGCTGATCTCATCCATGACCAGCAGCGGTGGTCCAGTTACATCATGAATTCCCTCATAGAGACTACGATTGCACGGGATATTTTGCTCATGACCAGGGTTGACAAACCGGCTCTTTTGCGTCGCCTGTTCGAACTCGGCTGTTCCTATTCAGGCCAGGTTCTTTCGTATCAGAAGATGATAGGCCAGCTTCAGGATGCTGGCAATACCACTACCCTTGCCCACTACTTGAATCTGCTCGGAGGCGCTGGACTTCTGGCAGGCCTGCCGAAATATGCAGGCCAGCGGGTTCGCCAAAGGGCGTCCAGCCCGAAGCTTCAGGTTCTTAATACGGCCCTGATAACGGCTCAATCCCAATTCAGCATGGAGGAAGCCAAGCGGGATACCAATTACTGGGGCCGGCTGGTCGAATCAGGTGTCGGTGCAACGCTAATCAATGGACTCAGAGGCAAAGGCATCGAGGTTTTCTACTGGTCAAGCCGTAATCAAGAAGTCGATTTCGTATTGTCCCGAGGTAATTCTCTGGTAGCTCTCGAGGTAAAGAGTGGACGTAGAAGGACCAGCTTGCCGGGTATTGAGGCTTTTTCTAAAGAGTTTAGCGTAACGAAGAAGTTGTTGGTCGGGGCTCAAGGTATTCCGTTACGGGAATTTTTGCTCGCGCCGCCAGAGGAATGGCTGCGCTGAATCTCAGAAGGTTAATAGCCTGGACCTGATCCCGAATCTTATCGGTCTGCCAACGTCTCACCCCTTTTTGTACACCCAGCCAGTGTCAACCAAGCGAAGGAAAGGGGACAGAGACTGGCGTCAGAAAAGCACCTGCTTCTCGACGCCGAAACAAACGGAAAAATGCATGCCGTCCCTATTAGGTGAATTCAAGTTTCGTAAGGAGTCTACTTTACTCACCTTTGCCAGAATGCCCCGTGCGGAAGCACGGGAATGGATGGCGTGGTGACCCGCCATAGCTTCGGCGAAGGCGGGTTATTGCTTCGGCGAGTTCCGCCGTCCTGAGACAAACTCGGGATGCCCTGTGCGGAAGCACAGGGAGGCTTCACTATGTGCCCGTTTAGACTGAGTAAGGGATTTTTCTTAACAAAAGCTTCATTAGAAAATGAGCAATGAAGGAGGCAGATATGTACTGTAAACACTCAGCTACCACGTCAGCGGCAGTTGTTTTCTTCCTTTGTTTCAGCACTGCGGTATTGGCAGCTCCAAAGCCTGAGCTATGGCCTAAATGGTTAGGTCACAACAGTCATAGCGAAATCCGAGTCGACCACAAAGGTTGGGACCGCTTCCTCAAGATCTATATTGTGACTGACGAGCCTTCCGGGATCAACAGGGTTGGTTACGCCCGCGTGACCCCGGAGGACAAGGAAAATCTGAAAGAGTACCTGAAGGGCCTTCAGAGTGTTCAGGTCTCTGGTTTGAATCGTGACGAACAGGAAGCCTACTGGATCAACCTTTATAATGCCCTCACTGTGA
>DAOUTV010000034.1 GCA_030668505.1 Desulfobacterales bacterium
AAGTGACTAAAGCCCGCCCTGGCGCTACCTGCTTGGATTAATCTACTAAGCCTATAATCCCGGTCTGGGCCAGGGTGAGCTAAATTGAGCTAAAGTGCCTAAAGTTAAAGGATAAAAAAATCAACTGTTACAAAAAGGTTTCTTCAAGTCCTCAACTTTAGCTCACTTTAGGCACTTTAGCTCACTTTACAACTGGAGTATATTATGTCTTATCAGCTAACCGATGAGCAATTCATGATCCAAACAATGGTCCGTGACTTTGCCCGCGAGGTGCTTCTCGCTACTGCCATGGAGCGCGATCTAACCAAGGAATTTCCTGGTGAAAACCTCAAGAAGATGGGCGAGCTGGGGCTCATGGGTATGATGGTTCCGCCTGAATATGATGGTGCAGGCGCAGACACAGTGAGTTATGTGTTGGCACTACAAGAGATCGCATACGCTTGTGCATCAACGGCTGTTATAATGTCTGTGCACAATTCTATCGTTTGTGAAACAATTAATCGCTTCGGCACTGACGAGCAGAAACAAGCCTATTTGAAACCTCTGGCTGCCGGCGAGATCATAGGTGCCTTTGCCATGACTGAACCACATGCAGGATCGGATCCTGTAAACCAGTCCACTTCGGCTTTGCGTGACGGGAGTCACTATATTATCAATGGCACCAAGCGTTTTATAACCTCGGGGAAGACTGCCGGCGTGACAATCATAACGGCCAAGACAGACAAGGCAAAACGGCATAAAGGGATCAGTGCGTTTATTGTCAGGAAGGGAACTCAGGGGTTCTTGGTAGGAAAGACCGAGAAAAAGATGGGGTTGTGTGCTTCTGATACAACCGATCTTGTTTTAGACAATTGCCGTATTCCGGCTGAGAATCTCTTAGGACAAGAGGGGGATGGCTTTAAGATCGCCATGACTGCCTTGGATGGTGGCCGTATAGGTATAGCTGCTCAGTCTCTGGGCGTGGCCCAGGCTGCTCTGGATGCGGCTGTTTCCTATGCCAGGGAGCGGGAACAATTCGGGCAGCCGATTTCAAAATTCCAGGGCCTGCGCTGGATGCTGGCAGACATGGCTACCGAAATAGAGGCGGCCCGGCAATTGACTTTATCTGCCGCAAGCATGAAAGACAGAGACGAAAAATACACCAAGCAAGCTTCTATGGCAAAGCTGTTTGCTTCTGAAATGGTAAACCGCGTCACCGCTAAGGCATTACAGATCCATGGTGGGTATGGCTACACAAAGGAATATCCCGTGGAGCGCTTTTACAGAGATGCGCGCGTCTTCACCATCTACGAAGGGACCTCAGAGATCCTGCGAGTTGTCATCGCCAACCACCTTTTGGGGGACCGGTATGTGGGTACTCTCCGCTAACGATTTTGGATTGCGGAATCCTGAGTGCAAATTGAGGAATTCAGGTCTTCAACTTTAGACACTTTAGCTCACTTTAGTTCACTTTAGGCACTCTCTTATTGACCAGTGACCAGCAGTAGAAAAAGGTGAATCATGCGGCAAACACGTTGGACAAAGTTCGTTGGATGCAGTACTTGGGTGGCCCTATTTCTCGCTTTGCTTGTGAGTTCAGTAGCCCACGCTCAGGCCAAAGATAACAAACATCAGGGACCACCGGCAGTGCCGGTTCGGGTTGCACCGGTCGTGGAGGACACGGTTTCAGACCAGATAGCTCTAGTTGGAACCACTGAAGCGATTGCCCGCAGTACGATTGCCGCCGAAGTCTCCGGATTGGTAGAACACTTTCCTGTCCGCGAGGGCGACTTTCTTGAAAAGGGGAAGGTTCTCGCTATACTCAAGTCGACGGACCTTGTACTACGTCTCAAGGCAGCGGTGGCCTCAAGGGAAAAAGCTCGGGCAAGCTTGATCTTTGCTGAAAAGGAACTGGTTCGGCATACCAAGCTCAAAGATGCTGACAGCATAGCGGCCAGGAAATACGATGAGGCATTGTATCAGCATCAGTCCCTAGAACAGGAAGTCTTGCGCAGTGAGGCTGAAATCGAGCTTATTAGAGATAACATTAAGAACAAGACAGTTGTTGCCCCTTTCTCAGGTTTTGTTGCCAAGGAGCATACTCAGGTTGGAGAGTGGTTACCTGTAGGCGGGCCTGTAGTAACCCTTGTTGACCTGGTACACATACGGATCACCGTGGATGTCCCGGAACGGTATGCCGTACAGCTTCTTCAGAAAGACCCGGTCCGGATCCTGGTAGCAAGCATATCCAATGAACCACTTCTTGGCAAGATTTCCGCCATCCTTCCCGAAGAAGACACCGATACTCGAACCATTCCGGTGCGAGTGAGTATAGCCAACCCGGGCTTGAAAATCAGGAGCGGCATGGAGGCAAGGGCAACCTTTACCCTCGGAACCAAAAAGAATGCTCTCCTGGTGCCAAAAGACGCCATAGTAACAGCCGGAACCAATCGACTGGTCTTTGTGGTGGGCAGCAGTGTGGCTCAGCCTGTGAATGTCAGGGTCATTGGCTATTACGACTCCAATGTTGCTATTGAGGGCCCCATCAAGCCGGGGGATCATGTGGTCATTCGGGGCAACGAGCGCCTGCAGCCAGGACAGCTGGTACAGATCATCAAGTGAGCTAAAGTGATTAGAAGTGTCTAAAGTGAACTAGAGTGAGCTAAAGTGCCTAAAGTTGATAGATGCGTTGATCATGGACAATAAACAATTTGCCAAAGAGCTTGAAAAACGTACTCGAGAATTTGCAGTGCGAATAATTCGGTTGTCAACAAAACCGCCTAACACGCCCGAAGGTAGAGTAATACGGAACCAAGTCACGAAATCCGGCACTTCAATTGGCGCAAACTACCGTGAGGTCAATCGTGCCAGAAGCAGGGCGGATTTCAAAAACAAGATCCGCATTTGCGAAAGTGAAGCTAGTGAAACACAATATTGGCTGGAGGTAATCGTAGAGGTTGAATGGCTGTCGTGGGATGAAGTCAGGCCAGAACATGAAGAATGTTGCGAATTGCTTGCTATCTTCACATCTATTGGCAAGAAATAATCGGCGTGAATCGCCTCACATTAGGATTTTGCAGAAACTTATGTATAACTTGTTTGTCGATATAACTTTAGACACTTTAGCTCACTTTAGACACTTTAGCTCACTTTGTCCTAATTATGAAACTTGTAGATATATCCATAAATAAGCCCGTCTCTGTCACTGTGGGGGTCATCCTGCTGGTCCTCTTTGGCCTTATCTCCTTGTTTAGAATCCCCATTCAACTTACCCCCAACGTAGACATGCCCCAGATTTCAGTAACGACCCCGTGGCGTGGCGCCAGCCCCTTGGAGGTCGAGCGAGAGATTATCGACGTGCAAGAAGAGGAGCTTAAAAATGTAGAAGGTCTCGATACGATAAAAAGCGAAAGTGTAGACGGGGAGGGTTATATCAACCTGAAGTTCGAGATCGGCACAGATACAGATGAGGCCCGACTTAGAGTGTCCAACAAACTCGACCAGGTGCAACAATACCCTGGGGATGTGGAAAAACCGGTGATCACCTCTGGTGGCCGGCACGAAGAGGCCATAGCGTGGATCATTCTCCAGGCCCTCGAAGGGTACACGGGCGTTTTGACCCATGAATATGATTTCTGTGATGACTACATTAAACCTCGCCTGGAGCGAATTCCCGGCGTATCCTCATCCAACATATACGGTGGACAGGAGCGGGAACTTCAAGTCATCGTTAATTCAAGTGCCCTGGCTGCAAGGAACATCACCATCTCAGAGCTGATGCGTGCCCTGGACGCGGAGAACAGAAACATTAGTGCCGGGGACTTTGATGAGGGGAAGCGCCGATACATTGCCCGTACCGTGGGTGAGTACGAGACCCCGGAAGATGTGGCCAAGGTAATCATCAAGCGAATCAATGGCGCTCCAATCACTGTAGGCGACGTGGCCCGGGTGACCCTGGGACACGAAGACATAGAAGTGGTGGTTCGGCACGAAGGCGTCCCCACCATTGTGTTGAATGCGGTTCGGGAAGCCGGCACCAATGTCCTTGTGGTGATGCAAAAGGTCAGGGAGGCCCTTGAAGAACTCAATAGCGGTCTGCTCAAGGATCGCCGCCTGCAACTCGTCCAGGCCTACGATGAAACAAATTACATCTATGGTGCCATCCGCTTGGTGAGGCAAAACATCCTTGTAGGCGGAACGCTGGCCATTATTGTACTCCTCATCTTTCTGAGAAATGTTTCCAGCACGTTGATTGTCTCATTTGCCATCCCCATCAGTGTGGTGGGAACGTTTCTTTTGATGACCCTCTTTGGGCGTAATATCAATGTGGTGAGCCTTGCCGGGATGAGCTTTGCCATCGGCATGGTAGTGGATAACTCCATTGTCGTTCTTGAGAACATCTTTCGCCATCGCGAGATGGGGAAATCGCGTGTGCAGGCAGCACACGACGGTACGGTGGAGGTGTGGGGAGCGGTGCTGGCAAGCACCCTTACCACGATTGCCGTGTTTGTGCCCATTGTCTTTGTGGAAGAAGAAGCCGGTCAGCTCTTTCGGGACATCGCCATTGCTATCAGCAGTGCCGTGGGGCTCAGCTTGTTGGTCTCCATTACCGTGATCCCGACCCTTTCTTCCAGGATTCTGCGGATGGGGACGGCGAAAGAGTCCAAAGCGCCCCGCCGCAGGCGCTGGTGGTCGATCTATTGGTTGGCCTCAAAGATAACGGACGCTGTTACGGGCTTTGTCTACTGGATGTGTGGCCGGGTATTGACGCGCTTGGGCGTAGCAGTGGTTATGACCGGCCTGGCGCTGGCCATGGCTGTGTTCCTGATGCCAAAGACAGAATATCTGCCGGAAGGCGACCGGGAGATTCTCTTCGGCATCTTGCTGCCTCCGCCCGGGTATAACATGGGCGAGTTGAGTGAAATCGCGAAGACCATTGAAGCGGACATTCTCCCTCTTATAGAACACGAAAAAGAAAGTGAGGCTGCTGAAAAGCTGAATCTGCCCCCTGTTGAGAACTTTTTTTATGTGGCATTCGGACAACAGGTCTTTATGGGCGTAATTTCAGCAATCCAGGAGAGAACGCGAGAGCTGATTCCTTATGTGTACGGCGTATTGAGCAAAATCCCCGGCATGATCGCCATTGTCCAGCAGCCGAGCCTTTTCTCCAGTGGTATCGGGGAAGGCAGATCTATTGAAATAGAAATCAAGGGGCCTGACTTGGACCGTCTAATTGCCCTGGGACGAGAGATTTTCGGACAGGTTATGCAACACCTGCCGGGAGCTCAGGTACGCCCGATCCCCGGCCTTGATCTGGGCAATCCCGAAATGCGCGTTATCCCGAACCGGGATCGCCTTACGCGCGTTGGCATGACCACGGCCGACCTTGGTAGGACCGTAGACGCCCTGGTTGATGGTGCCAAGGCGAGTGATTACCGTATTCACGGTGAAGAGATCGATCTGGTTGTCAAGGGGGAAGAGGCCAAGCTGGAACGCACCCAAGACCTGGCAGGCCTCCTCATACAAACACCCAAGGGGAAAAGGGTTACTCTGGGTTCATTGGCCGACATCCGATTAGAGGAGGGACCCACCCAGATCAACCGCATCGATTCAGAGCGAGCCATAACAATTCAAGTAATCCCTTCAACTGAGATCCCTTTAGAAACCGCCATGGCTATCGTCCGGGATAAGATTGTTGGTCCGATCAAGGCCAGGGGGGAACTTGGGAGCCTTTACCGGATCGATTTGAGCGGCACGGCAGATGACTTGACGCGTACAAGGAGCGCGCTTCAGTGGAATCTCATTTTGGCTCTTGTCATAAGCTATCTCTTGATGTCCGCGCTTTTCGAAAATTTTTTCTACCCTTTCATCATTATGTTTAGCGTGCCCCTTGCCGCAGCCGGCGGGTTTATAGGCCTTTTCCTCGTAAATGTCTTCATCGCGTATCAGGCCTTGGACATTGTTACCATGTTAGGTTTCGTGATCCTGGTTGGTATTGTTGTAAACAACGCCATTCTCATTGTGCACCAAACCCTCAACAACATACGTGACAGCAATATGGAGCCGCGGGAGGCGATTCGGGAATCGGTCCGTTCACGTATTCGGCCCATATACATGAGTGCCGTGACCAGTGTTTTCGGGATGCTCCCTTTGGTGCTCACCCCGGGGGCGGGGTCCGAGTTCTACCGGGGTCTTGGCAGTGTGGTGGTGGGTGGTCTCCTGGTCTCCACGGTTTTTACGATCTTCCTGGTCCCAGCACTCTTGAGTCTCGTGCTTGATGCTTTTGCAGCCCTGAAGAAGGCATAGAACAGCTTAATGTCAAGGAGTTGAAAAAATTTGAAAACGTGGAAGTGTAAACCGGGCCGGCCGCTGCCACTTGGTGCAACTGTCACAGCACAAGGGGTGAACTTTTCCGTTTTTTCCCGAAATGCCACTTCGATCACTCTTCTCCTCTTTGAGAAAGCAAACTCAAAACCGGTAGTCGAAATTCCCCTGGATTCCAAAATCAACAGGACCGGTGATATCTGGCATATCCTAGTTCTCGGGATGGACTCATCTCTTCGCTATGGGTACAGAGCCGACGGACCATTTGACCGCAAGGGAAGCGGGCACTGGTTCAATAAGAAAAAAATTCTCCTTGACCCCTATGCCAGGGCCTTAGAGGGAGGAGAAACATGGGGAAAGGCAGGTAGTGAACGACGCTGTTGTATCTTAACGGATGATTTTGACTGGGAAGGCGACAGGCCGCTGAATCTGCCCCTGAAAGACACCATTATATATGAACTACATGTGCGGGGATACACGATTGATGAGTCTTCAGGCGTTGTGAGCCGCGGCACCTATAAAGGTTTGATTGAAAAGATTCCTTACGTGAAGTCCCTCGGGGTCACTGCCGTGGAATTGTTGCCGGTCTTTGAATTCAATGAGCTGGAAAACAAGCGAGAGAACCCAAAGACCGGGGGGAGACTGAAAAACTTCTGGGGTTACAGCACCATGGCATTTTTTGCGCCAAAGGCATCTTATGCATCAAATGGTCGGGACGGAAACCAGGTGAAAGAATTCAAGGAGATGGTCAAGGCTTTTCACAGTGCCGGTCTGGAGGTAGTTATTGATGTGGTTTTCAATCATACGGCAGAAAGAGACTCGAAAGGGCCTATTATAAACTTTCGCGGACTGGACAACTCAATTTATTACGTCCTGGATCCGGGATCAAAAGACTATCTTAATCTCTCAGGCTGTGGGAACACGGTGAACTGCAATCATCCCGTGGTTCAGGCATTTGTCCTGGATTGCCTGCGGTACTGGGTCATGGAAATGCATGTGGACGGATTTCGTTTTGATCTGGCCTCCATCCTCCGCAGGGATCAAAGGGGCGAACTGCTCTCAACTTCCTCTCTCATCGATGTTATAGAACAGGACCCAGTGCTTGCGCGCACCAAGATCATTGCCGAGGCATGGGACACGCAAATCAATCAGGTGGGAACTTATCCCGGACGTTGGGCCGAATGGAACTCACACTATAGAGATGATGTCAGGCGATTTGTGCGAGGGGATAGCGGGATGGTGCCGGTCCTGGCGACTCGCATCGGAGGCAGCTCAGATCTTTATCATGCAAGCCGCCGGCGTCCTTACAACAGCATCAACTACATAACCTGCCACGATGGTTTCACCCTCTATGACCTCGTATCGTACGAGCACAAGCATAATGAGGAAAACGGTGAAGATAACCAGGACGGAAGCAACCAAAACTATAGCTCAAATAGTGGCGTTGAGGGACCTACTGATGACAGCTTGGTCAATGTCCTGCGGTTGCGTCGTATTAAGACATTTGCCACAATTCTTATGTTTTCCCATGGGGTCCCCATGATCCTGGCGGGAGACGAGTTTGGTCGAACCCAGCAGGGAAACAACAATCCTTATTGCCAGGATAATCGAATAAGCTGGATCGATTGGAGTCTTGCGGAAAAGAATGCCGACCTGCTCAGGTTCTTCCGCAAGGTGATCGCCCTGAGAAATGAACATCCTATATTTCGCAGATCTCATTTCCTGACCGGTGAAGACACAAACTCGGATCAACACCCTGATGTCAGCTGGCAAGGACTTGAAGTCGGCAAGCCGGACTGGTCAGAAGGTGCCAGGGTGCTTGCCTTTGTCCTTGATGGCTCTGAACTTCCACATGAGAAAAGGGATGATAATTTTTGTGTAATTCTCAACGGAGACCAAGTCAAACACAGCTTTGAGGTCCCGCCCTCTCCAGCAGGCAAGGCATGGTTTCGCATCATAGATACCGGCAAGCCCCCCCCTGAAGACATTCTGGATGAGAATAAAGGCGTTGCAGTAATACCCAACAGGACATATACTTTGCTTCCCATGGCCGCCGTGGTTTTTGTCTCAAAAAGGGAAATAAGGTCAGCAGGATCAACGAAAGGATAGAAGAAACCATGCGTTACGATACAGGACTTAGAGCCTATACCTCAAAGAGGGTTGAAGAGATAGAGCATGCAGATATTCTCGTGGGGATTCCCTGTTACAATAACGAACTGACCATCACCCACGTGATCCAGATGGTTAGCCATAGCCTTTTCCGCCACTATAATGACTTGCGCTCTGTAATAATGATTGCCGACGGAGGCTCCACCGACGACACTCGAGAGGTAGCCAAGGAGTTCCAGATCAAGCCCTGGCAGGAAAAGATTGTCTCCATTTACCGGGGGCCTGCAGGGAAAGGGTCGGCGTTTCGGTCTATGTTCGAGGCAGCCAAACGTCTCAAGGTGAAAGCGTGTGTGGTGGTCGACTCGGACCTGCGCTCCATTACCAGTGATTGGGTCAAGTATCTTCTGGATCCAATTCTGGAAAAGGGGTACCAATTTGTTTCCCCTGTTTATTCGCGTTACAAGTATGATGCAACGATCACCAACAACATCGTCTACAATCTGACACGAGCCCTTTACGGTCTTCGCATCCGTCAGCCCATAGGTGGGGACTTTGCCTTTGCCGGGGAGTTGGCAGCGTATTACATTGAGCAGGATGTCTGGGAGACTGATGTGGCCCGCTATGGCATTGATGTCTGGATGACCACCAATGCCATCACGAACAATTTCAAAATTTGCCAGTCTAACCTGGGGGTCAAAATCCATGACGCTAAGGACCCGGCTGAGTCATTAGGTCCCATGTTTAGACAGGTGGTCCACACCCTTTTTGTCCTCATGGAGCAGAACGAAGCAGTTTGGAAGGCGGTCAAGGGCAGCCGGACCGTGCCCATGTTCGGACTTCAGGAATTTTTGGAACCTGAGCCCATCCAGGTTGATCTCGACCGCCTAGTCACAGAATACAAGACCGGCTTTCGGCAGTTCAAAGGTCTGTATCGGGATATATTTTGCCCCGATTGTTTTAAACAACTCAAGGAATGTGCTGCCAAGGCCAAGACCAAGTTTGGCATGCCAAACAGTATCTGGGTGATGGTCCTCTATGAGACCGCGGCCACTTTCCACCGTTGGACTTACAACCGCACCCAACTGGTCAACCTGGTGACTCCCCTTTATCTTGGTCGCGTCGCCTCCTTTATCAACCAAACCCGGAAGATGACTTCAAGCCAGGCCGAAGAGCTGGTTGAGGAGCAGGCCCAGGTCTTTGAAGACCACAAGGATTACCTGATCCAGCTTTGGGACAAAAAGGAGTCGTAATCGTCTAGTGGTTTTTCGAACTCATATATAATTACTATGGGGAGCATTCAATTGTTTGCATTTCATGTCTTCACCACCCACTCCCCTTCGACCAGGCTCAGGATCGTTAGAGACGCTGAGAACGCAGAGGGAGATTACTTTTTCCTGATCGGGAGACCCCGGAGGAATAAGCTTCGCATTCCACGGGGCAGGTGACGATCAGGAAAAAAAGCTCAGCCCTGCGGGCAATTCACATCCCGCCAAAAGGCGGGACGGCTGGTTTTCATTTGCCGCCATCTCACGGCAAATGAAAAAATGGATTTCTCAGAGCACTCTGTGACTCAAGTGAGTGAAACGAACGGGCGGTGAATGTTCGGTTTTTTAGGGTCAGGTAAGCGCATGAATACATGCAATCTATTTTCTGATCCCGTTAGTATATAGTTATCCATAAAGGCCAAGTTGTGAGGAAAGGAATGGATTATGAAAAGTCTACTGTATGCTGTTTTGAGCTTGCTGATTTTGAGCCAGACAGTCATAGCGGATGACAAAACTGCCGCCGAGGAGGCATTAAAATGCAAGCTCGATGCTGTAATTTCGGTCTTGCAAAAAAAAGAGCTTGAAACAGAGGCAAAGAAAAAGGAAATCTTCGAAATCGTTACGCCAATCTTTGATTTTTCACTAATGGCCAAGCTGAGTCTGGGGAGAAAGTACTGGCCCGGCCTGGCCAAAGAGAAGCAGGAGAGATTTACGGAGCTTTTTACCAAGCGTTTGAAGGAGTCATATCTCGAAAAACTGACCCGCAATACTTATTCAGATGAAAAGATCGTCTGTAATGCGCCTATTCAGGTCAAGAAAAAAATCCACATCCCGACCGACCTGATCTCGAAAGGCAACAACATATCCATGCTATACAAGCTATATAAGTCTAAACAGGACTGGAAAATCTATGATATAGAGATCGAGGGTGTCAGCATTATCACAACCTACCGATCGCAATTTTACGAGGTTCTTAGCAAGGGGACTATTGACGATCTTCTGAAAAAAATGGAAGAACCGGAAAACAACCCCCCTGCCTCTTAACAGCGATGGTGTCGTAAAAAGTCATCACATCGACGAAACAATTGAGCAAACAATATGACAAAACTTCTTTCACCGGCAACACGTTTCTTTGACAAGGTTATCCTTAAGCGGCCGGGACTCGTCATTATCTGTCTTCTGGCAGTGGTTTCTTTCCTCGGCTACAAGGCAAAGGACTTCAGGCTTGACGCATCAGCGGAAACGCTGGTTCTCGAGCATGACGAGGACCTGCGTTACTCGCGGCTCATTAATTCCCGCTATGAGGTACAAGACTATTTATTGATGACCTATGCCCCCAAAGACGACTTGTTCTCAGATAAAGTGTTGGCAAACCTGACCC
>DAOUTV010000002.1 GCA_030668505.1 Desulfobacterales bacterium
GTGGCAAGGAAGACATCAGGCGAGCAAGGTGAGGTTTTGGAAGAGGCCATTGCCAGGCAGTGTGAGCCTGAATTTGTTGATCTTATCAAAGATGATGTCGCCGGCTGCGACGCTGTGCTTTCTTTAGCATGTGGGGCCGGCGTCCAACTCCTTGCCGAACGTTTCCCGGACAAGGTAATCTTGCCGGGTTGTAATACCTTGTTTTTAGGCGTTACTGAGGAGCTGGGAGTCTGGTCGGAACGTTGTGCAGGCTGCGGAAACTGTATCCTAGACAAAACAGCCGGCCTGTGCCCCATTGCGAGGTGCGCCAAGCAACTTCTCAACGGCCCTTGCGGCGGGTCTATGAATGGGAAATGCGAAATCAGCAAAGACGTGGATTGTGTGTGGCAATTGATCATTGATCGTCTAGAGAGGCTTAATCGTCTGGAGATGCTGGAAGAGATTTTTCCCGTTAAAGACTGGACACCTGCTGGACACGGAGGCCCCAGAAAGATAGTTAGAGAGGATCTTAAGCTATGAAGTCAGGGAGTAATTTGGAAAGACTATTGGAAAGCGGCCAGTTTGCCGTCACTGCGGAGGCCGGGCCTCCCAAAGGGAGTTCACCCAAGGTTGTTCAGAGGAAAGGGGAACTCCTTAAGCTTTGCTGCGATGCCTTGAATGTGACTGACAATCAGACCGCTATTGTACGAATGTCAAGCTTGAGCGGCTGCGTTTTATTGAAGGAAATGGGCATGGAGCCCGTCTTGCAGATGGTCGTGAGAGACCGCAATCGTCTCGCCCTGCAGAGTGATATCCTCGGGGCGGCTGCATTAGGGATTCGCAATGTGCTCTGCCTTTCCGGCGATCATCAGAAGTTTGGCAATCACCCTACGGCTAAGGGGGTATACGACATCGATTCGATTCAGTTCATTCAAATGGTCAAGGCCATGCGGGATGAGCACAAGTTTCTCAATGGTGAAGAGATCTCAGGAGATGTTCCGTTTTTCATCGGAGCGGCGGCCAATCCCTTTGCCGACCCATTTGAATTTCGAGTAACCCGTTTGGCCAAGAAGGTGAATGCGGGTGCGGACTTCATTCAGACCCAGGGCATTTTTGACATGCCCAAATTTATTGAATGGATGAAAATGGTCAGAGACAGGGGCCTGGATAAGAGAACGCACATTCTGGCCG
The DNA here is from genome assembly GCA_030668505.1 of Desulfobacterales bacterium. Classification (GTDB taxonomy): domain Bacteria; phylum Desulfobacterota; class Desulfobacteria; order Desulfobacterales. The sequence continues at coordinate 1,171 of DAOUTV010000002.1, forward strand.
GGTTAATCCCCATCAAGTCCGTTGGTATGGCTCGCTACATGCGAAACAACGTGTCCGGTTTGAGTGTCCCAAAGGAGATCGTTGACCGGATGGCCGATGCCAAGGAACCCAAGGAAGAAGGCGTGAAGATCTGCCTTGAGACCATCGAGCAACTCAAGGAGGTTGACGGGATACACGGCATTCATATCATGGCAGTGGCCTGGGAGGATATCGTATCCCGCATCGTGGAAGAGGCCGGCTTGATGCCCAGGCCGGTTGTGTAGTCATTCGTCAGTGACGATTGTCGATTGAATACTGAAAGTTGAAAAATAAGTCGTCGATCATCAATCGCCAATCGTCAATATTCAATTCTATTGACCAATAACGCAGCAGAGAGGGGGTGTGACATGGGAGCAAGTGCTAAGATCCTGGTAGTAGATGACGACCCCGACATGCGAGAAACCTTACAGATGATACTTGAGTCTGGAGGGTACACCGTGGTCATGGCTGAGGATGGTGAGAAGTGTCTTGCTAAGCTGAAGGAAGAACATCCCGATTTACTCATCCTCGACCTTCTCATGCCCAAGATGGACGGCTTTGAGGTGTGTAAAGCCTTGAAGGATCCGCGGTATGCCAAGCATGCCCGCATGCCGATCATTATTCTCAGTTCGATACAGGAGGGGGCCAGCCAGCGCCGTTACGAATTGGAGACCGGCGTGCTGCTCGATGTGGATGATTACGTAGAAAAGCCAATAGAAAGCAGTGTGCTGTTGGAAAGGGTTGGAAAGATTCTCAAGAGAACTGGCAAGGAATAATCAGTTTGCTGGGTTTGTCGGGTTTATTGAGTTAATTGAGTCAGGACCCAACAAACACAATAAACACAACTAACACGATAGGTGTGGCCATGAAAAAAGTGTTATTGGTAGACGATGACGTTGACTTTTGTGAAGCAACAAAGCTCCTTTTGGACAGCAAGGGCTACGAGGTTGTGCTGGCCTATGACGGTAAGGAGGGCCTCGGAAAGGTGCGGGCCGAAAAACCCGACCTAGTCATACTGGACGTGATGATGCCTGAAATGAACGGATACGATGTGTGTGTCGTGCTCAAAGCGGACGCGGAGTTGAAAAAGATACCCGTCATCCTTCTCACAGCTGTGGATCAGGCCTTTTTCAAAACAACTTACACCAGAGCGATGGGTCTCATGACCGAGGCTGACGATTACATTGCCAAGCCGGTTGAACCCGGAGAGTTGGTAAAGCGGGTGGAGGACTTGCTGAGCAAGAAATAGTTAGACGATGTTGATCCAGCCGAGCATAAATATACTGGTGGTGGAGAATGACATCACCATTTTGCAAAGATGCCGGGAGCTCCTCCTAGACGAAGGTCATAAGGTCCGTACGGCAGAGTGTATTGAAGAGGCCCTGGACATCGTCCAGAAACAGCCGGGAGACGTGGACATCATGCTCCTTTCCCTCGAGTTGCCAGGCTGGGCTCACATGACCCTCATCGAGACTCTGCAAAAGGCCAGGCGTGAAATCCTTATCATGACCATGTCGGCCAATTGCGGCGAGGAGGCCATAGAGGCAATGCAAGCCGGTGCCTATGATTGCATTCAAAAGACCTTTATGGCCGATCGTTTTAGGATAAAGATAAATCGTGCCATAGAGGCCTTCAGACTCAGACGCCAGCTTGACTTATTGACACGGCAAAGGCAGGCTGAATTTACCAGGGTCCGCCAGGATGCGAATCTCTATGCCATCCTACAAAGTTTTAGCGATGCCCTCGTGGTTACGGATTGGCAAACGAACATCGTCTTGTTCAATCCGGCAGCCGCCGGCCTGTTTGACTTGACCGAGGAAACAGCTCTAGGTCATCCGGTTTCGGTTTTTATTAAATCCGATGAGTTGTTGTCGTTCTTTATACGGGCAATTAAATCCGATAGTTCCTTGGCTATGTTGATGGCGGACGAAGAACCCGTCGTCAAAGTCGGAAATAAAAACCTTCGCGTACATGTGTTCTCTGTAAAGAATGAAGGAGGAACCGTTATTGGCGCAGTGGCCTTGTTTCACGATGTTACCAAGGTTAGCGCAATGGATAAGCTCAGGGACGATTTTCTCTCCATGGTTTCTCACGAGCTTAAGGCCCCGTTGAGCTCGCTGCTGATGCAGATTTCGGTGATTCTGGATGGACTGGCCGGAGATCTTAGTCCCAAACAGACGGATTTGCTCGGCAAGGCAAAGGAAAAGACCAAAGGGATGATTACACTGGTCAATGACATCCTGGATTACCGGCGCATTCAGGAGGGCAAATCGATCCAGAAGATCGAGAGTCTGGATCTGGCGAAAATATTGCAGCGGACCGTTGAGCTTATGCGCCTCTCGGCAGAAGAGAAAGGTATTAAAATGACATGCGAAGTCGCAGAAGGACTGCCATCCTTCAATGGCGATAGAGGGGGCCTGGAAGTAATTTTTATTAACCTTATCAGCAATGCCATTAAGTATACCCAACAGGGAGGGCACGTGAGTGTGAGCCTGAACAAAGCGGGAAAGGACATACGGTTCAAGGTGGTGGATACCGGCATAGGGATTCCACCAGAGGACATTGACCGGGTTTTTGAGAAGTTCTATCGCATTAAAACTGACGAAACCAGGAGCATATCAGGCTCCGGGCTTGGACTATCGATAGTTAAGGGGATTGTGGAAGCCCACAACAGTACGATCTTTATGGAAAGCCCGCCGGGCCAGGGGACAACCTTTATCGTTTCCCTGCCTGTTGAGGAATAGCGCCTTGGAGGTGTAACATGATCATTGCCGAACAGAAAGCATTACCCGAAATACAGGACATGGTTTCCTCATACCGCAAGATCCTGATAGTTGGATGCGGAACATGCATGACATTTTGCTCTGCAGGGGGACCTGAGGAGGTCAATAAACTAGCAAATGAGCTAGTTGCAGAAAACAAGGATATGGTTATAGACAAGACTACGACTCCTCGGCAATGCACCGAGAAGTTCATCGACCGCCTGAAAGACAAGGTTGGCGACTATGAAGCTATCCTGTCCATGGCCTGTGGCAACGGGGTTCAGGCTGTCGCCAGTCGATTTCCTGACAAGCCTGTTTTACCTGCCCTAAACACGCAATTCATAGGGGTCGAAAAGGAAAAGGGCGTATGGACTGAAAACTGTTTAGCCTGCGGTGACTGTATCCTTTGGAGGACAGGTGGCGTGTGTCCTGTGACACGCTGTGCCAAGAGCCTTTTGAATGGAGCGTGTGGGGGTGCCTCAGAAGGAAACTGTGAGGTTTCCAAAGACCGCCCTTGTGCATGGCAGGAGATTTACCATGCGCTTAAACGTTTGAACATGCTACATTATTTGAAGGGAAAACCCCAGGTTAAGGACTGGCCCGTTCACCCGGGCAGGGTGGTGAGAGAAGATTTGCGGGAGATCGAAGCCACGCGAGTGGATTGAATATTGACGATTGAATATTTCAGCTCAAAAGCTTTGTTTCAGTTCCAATGGTTGCACAAGGCATAAAGTTGTGGATACGGGATAACTTTTCACTGTGCAGCTTTGAAATAGTCAATCTTCAATTGAAAATCGTCAATTTAGAGAGGTGCTACTATGAGTTTTAGACAAGCTTTAGAATCAGGAAAATTTCTGGTGACTGCGGAGGTCGGTCCCGGCAAGGGAACCGAAGTAGAGCATTTGTTGAAGGATGCAGATATTATCAAAGATCGAGTTGACGCCATAAACGTCACAGACTTGCAAAGTTCAGTTATGCGTCTGGGTTCCATGGCCGTCTGTCATATGTTGACGGACATGGGGATCGATCCCGTCTTTCAGGTAACATGCAGGGATCGTAACAGGCTTGCCCTGCAATCAGACCTTCTGAGCGGCTGGGCGCTTGGGATCAGAAACGTCCTGGCCCTTACCGGTGACCATCCCAGCATGGGTGATCATCCCAACGCTAAACCGGTTTTCGATCTGGACTCTGTAACTCTACTGGAGATGATAGGCACGCTGAATTCCGGAAAAGATATGTCGGGCAACGAACTCAATGGTACCCCCGACTTTCTGCCCGGAGCGGTGGTGAATCCAGGGGCTGATAACGAGGCTGCCCTGGATCTCCAGATCATGAAGATGGAGAAAAAGATTGAGGCAGGGGCCAAGTTTTTTCAGACACAGGGGGTCTATGACCTGGATGCTTTTGAAAAGTTCATGAAGCGCGTTGAGGGACTAAATACCAAAGTTTTGGTAGGTATTATCCTTCTTAAATCAGTTGGCATGGCACGTTACATGAACAAAAATGTGGCAGGTGTCTTCGTTCCGGAACCTCTTATTCAGGAGCTAAAGGCGGCCGAGGATAAGGCCCAAGCAAGTATGAATATGGCCATCCGCTTGATCAAGGGGGCAAAGGATCTTTGCGATGGCGTTCACATTATGGCTCTTGGCTGGGAAAGCAAAATCCCTCCGATTATGGATGAAATAGGACTGTGATCGATTGATGATTGATGATTGAAGATCTTCAGGAGAAATATTGGTAAGGGTTAGGGCAGGCGTTCACAGGTTCAGAGTTCAGCGTTTCAGCCGTCGCAGCCAGTGCTTTGGCGAAGTCGGCTCAGGGTTACAACCTCTGAACTTCTGAACCGTGAACGGTTATGGGTTCTGACTGTTAGAAGGTATGGAAAGGAGTCAACATGGGATTTGAAATACCGAAGATATCGTACAACGGTGCAATCAAGGAGATCCCGCTGGGAAAAGAATCAAACCGAATCACGGTGGGTGGAGAGACCTGCTATCCTTTTCACCTATTTGAAGGTAATATGCCCCTCCCACCAAAGATAGCCATGGAGGTCTATGATGCAACTCCTGAGGAGTGGCCGCAAGCAGCATTGGCGCCCTTTGCCGATGTTGTTCATGACCCTGCTGCATGGGCCCAAAAATGCGTGGCATCTTACGGCGCGGAAATGATCGCCTTGCAGCTTGCAAGCACAGACCCCAATGCCCAGAATACAACCGCTGAACAGGCAGTTGAGGCAACCAAGAAAGTGGCCGCTGCCATTGAGGTTCCACTCATTGTGTGGGGTTGTGGCAACGTGGAAAAGGATACCGAGGTGCTGAAAAGGATTGCAGAGGAGTGTGCCGGGGAGAATCTTATCCTTGGTCCTGTTGAAGAGGACACCCATAAGGCCCTTGGGGCGGCTGCCATTGCCTATCAGCACACCATAGCCGCCTCTACACCCATCGATATTAACCTTGCAAAACAGCTTAATATCCTGCTGGGGAACCTTGGCGTGCCTGACGAACGCATCATTGTTGATCCCACTGTGGGGGGATTGGGATACGGTTTGGAGTATTGTTACTCAGTAATGGAGAGAGACAGGATGGCCGCCCTGACCCAGGAAGACGAAAGGCTACAGTTTCCCATCTTGTGCAACCTGGCCAAGGAGGTATGGAAGGTGAAGGAGGCCAAGCTCAGCGATGAGGAGGCACCCCTGCTGGGAGATTCTACAAAAAGGGGAGTTCTACTTGAGGCCATGACAGCGCTTTTGTTTCTCCTTGCGGGAGGAGACATCCTGATTATGCGACATCCGGATGCTATCCAATTGGTCAAGGGTTTTATCAATGACTTGATGGGAAGCTGATTTCCATTAGTTTTTTTGGTTAATTGGGTTATAAAAACCCAATTAACCCAGAAAGAAAAAAACACAACAAACGAGGTATTTGAAAAGTGTCAAAAATCATTTGTTCAGCAGCGATTCGTGGTGCCCATAAAATTATGGAAAGGGCGGAGGCCAAGTATGAAGAAGCCATGGGAAAATGGGGGCCTGATCAAGAGATCGGTTTTCCGAACACGGCATATTATCTTCCCGTAATCTACGGAATGCTCGGTGTTCCCGTAAAGAAACTGGGAGATGTCAAAGACGTGCTTGATCGATGCAGATCATTGCTGCCAGACATGGTGGATGAACATGTGTGGCTCCCCTACTTAGCGCCGGCCCTGGAAGCCGGGATGGCCACGTTTTTTGCAGAGGAGATCATTGAGGCCATACGGTATCTTGAGTCTCCGGATTTCTACACAAAGACGGAAGACCCTTCAAACGGAAACCTCTGGTTGGGTGCGGCAGACGACGTGATATTGCGCAAGCGCGGCGTGGAGTTCGTTGACGGCACCGCCCCTGGCTTTGCAGCTGTTCTTGGGGCGCCGCCGACCGAGGAGATCGCCGTTCAGCTTGCTCAGGAGCTTCAGGAAAAGAATCTCTATGTATTCATGAGCGCCGATCATGAGGGCCGCTCCATGTCCGAGATGTTGGTAAAGGCAGGGGTCCAGGTTGGATGGGGCACACGCCTTGTCTCCTTTGGGCCGGAGTATACAGCTACCGTGTTTGCCGCAGGCTTTGCCACAAGGGCCGCCATGTCCTTTGGCGGCGTGAAGCCCGGGGACTTCAAGAGCATTCTCTTCTACAACAAGGATCGTATCTTTGCCTTTGCCATGCCTCTGGGCACCGTGACAGATGAGTGGTATGCAAATGCGGCCGGTGCCATAAACTGGGGTTTTCCGACCATTTCTGACACACCGATTCCGGAAGTGCTGCCCACGGGTATCTGTACATATGAGCACGTGGTCTCCAATGTCCCGCACGACCAACTGGTAGCCAGGGCGATTGAAGTCAGGGGGCTGAAGGTGACTGTGGCTAAGGTACCCATACCGGTATCCTATGGGCCTGCCTTTGAAGGGGAGCGCGTCCGTAAAGACGATCTTTTTCTGGAATGCGGCGGCGGCAAGACGCGGGCTGTGGAATGGGCCACAACTAAGGATATGGACGAGGTGGAGGACGGCAAGATCGAGCTGTTCGGCCCTGACGTGGATGATGTGGGGGAGGGGGCAAGGCTGCCGCTGGCCATCGTGGCTGAGTTTGCGGGCAGAAAAATGCAGGATGACTTTGAGCCAATCCTGGAGCGGCAGATTCATCACTTTGTCAACTATGCCCAGGGTCTCATGCACATTGGCCAGAGGGACATCGCCTGGATAAGAATGGCCAAGGCTGGGGCTTCAAAGGGGCTAAAGCTCAAGCACATCGGGGATATCCTGCATGCCAAGTTTCACCAGGACTTCGGCGCTATCTTTGATAAGGTCCAGGTCAAACTTTATACAGAAGAAGATAAGGTAAAAGAGATCCTGGAAAAGGCTACAGAGGTGTACCACCAAAGAGATGCCAGGATCGAAGGGCTGACCGATGAGACTATAGATACCTATTACTCCTGTACACTTTGCCAGTCCTTTGCACCCAATCATGTTTGCATTATTAGCCCCGAGAGGACCGGGCTGTGTGGTGCCTACAACTGGATGGACTGCAAGGCCTCATATGAGATCAATCCAACCGGTCCTAATCAGCCTGTAGAGAAAGGGGAGACCATTGATGCCAAACTGGGGCAATGGAAAGGATGCAACGAGTTCCTTTACAAGGCCTCGCGCCAGGCCCTGGATCACTACAATTTCTATAGCATCGTGCATGACCCCATGACCACCTGCGGATGCTGTGAATGCATTGCTGCGATACTTCCCCTGTGCAATGGGGTCATGACCGTGGATCGTGATTACACGGGGATGACTCCCTGCGGCATGAAATTTACCACCCTTGCCGGAACAATAGGGGGTGGGATGAGTGTGCCCGGATTTGTGGGGCATGGCAAATACAACCTGACTCAGAGAAAATGGATTGTTGGCGACGGTGGGATCAAGCGCCTGGTTTGGATGCCCAAGCGCTTCAAAGAGGAGGCTGCGGAACGTCTGAAAAAAATGGCGGAAGAGGTCGGCATCCCTGACCTGCCTGACATGATCGCTGATGAAACCGTCGGTACTACTGAAGAGGAGATCCTTGCCTTTTTGGAGGAAAAGGGCCACCCGGCGTTGACCATGGATCCGTTGTTGGAGTAAATGTTTCAAGTGAGCTAAAGTGTCTAAAGTGATCTAAAGTTAAGGCCTGCCCTGGCGCTACATGCTTAAATTAATCTACTGAGCCTGTTGTCCCGGTCTGGGCCAGGGACTTAAAGAAACTGTTTGATTACTCGTTTCATTAGTCAGATTGGTTGAATTAGTTTCAGTGGTTTCTAACCAATTCAGCCGTCGTAGCCAAGGCTACTATGGCGAAGTCGGCTCGAACCAAACGAAACCAATAAGACCAGTTGAACGGTGTTTCACCTCTAAATTTTAGGCACTTTTTAATAATGGAGGAATCACATGGCTTTGACAGGAATTCAGATTTACAAACTTTTGCCCAAGACCAATTGCGGGGAATGCGGGGTGCCCACCTGCCTGGCATTTGCCATGAGCCTGGCCGCAGCCAAGGCAGAGCTGGCTGCCTGTCCATATGTTTCAGAGGAGGCCAAGACAGAGCTGGCTGACGCCTCAGCCCCTCCCATCAGGGTGGTGGAGATCGGCACAGGGGAAAGGAAACTCAAGATTGGCGGCGAAACGGTCCTTTTTCGCCATGAGAAGACCTTTATTAACCCCACCGGCATAGCCGTCCTTGTTACAGATGAGATGAGTGATGAAGATGTGGCAGGTCGCCTTGAGCGATTCAAGACATTGGAATATGAGCGGGTAGGCCTCACCTTAAGAGCAGATCTTTTTGCCGTGAAATCGCTTTCTGGCGATGCCGGCAAATTTGAGGCCCTGGTTACAAAGGTAAAAAGTCAAACAGACGGTGGCATCATCCTCATGACTGAGGATCCCGGCGTGATGGAGGCCGGCTTGAAGGTATGCGCGGATCGTAAGCCACTGATCTTTGCTGCAACCAAGGAAAATGCAGAACCTATGGCCGCCCTGGCCAAAGAGCACGGGTGTCCCCTGGCAGTAAAAGGCGACGGCCTGGACGAAGTCTCTGAGTTGACAACGAAGCTGACGGAAGGTGGTTTAACTGATCTTGTTATTGATTCAGGTGCCCGTACCATAAGGAAGGCCTTTGAAGACCAGGTATTCATCCGTCGAGGGGCCCTCTTGAAGAAATACAAACCCCTTGGCTTTCCGACGATTGCCTTGCCATGTGAAATGACCGATGATTTCATGCAAGAGACATTGATTGCCTCCATGTTTGTGGCAAAGTACGGCGGCATCGTTGTCCTTTCGGACATACAAGGGCACAGCCTGTTCCCGCTTCTGCTTGCCCGTATGAACATCTATACGGACCCACAGCGTCCGATGGCCACGTCTCCGGGTATCTATGAAATTGGAGGGCCAAATGAGGACTCCCCCGTGTTGGTCACATCCAATTTTTCTCTTACTTACTTTATCGTGTCAGGCGAGATCGAAGCGAGCCGCGTTCCAGCATGGCTTATCATTGTTGATACCGAGGGCCTCTCTGTACTTACGGCCTGGGCGGCCGGCAAGTTTGTTGGGGATATAGTCGGTATCTCTCTGAAGAAATCCGGCATCATGGAAAAGGTCAGGCATAAGAAGGTTGTCATACCAGGTTATGCTGCAGCTATCTCTGGTGATCTCGAAGAGGAACTTGGGGATTGGGAGGTTCTGGTGGGACCTAGGGAATCGGCCCATATCCCGGCATATCTTAAGGAGTGGAAGGCATAAAAGAGTGAGCTAAGGTTTAGGGGTTGAAGGCACTATTAACATGTCGGTTTTATTAGTTAAATTAGTTTCATTGGTTTCATTGGTTTGTTCGGTTTATAACCAATTGAACCAATTGAACCAATAAAACCGATTGAACGGTTTTTACCTTTTAACTTTAGGCACTTTAGCTCACTTTAGGCACTTTGTTTTTAGGAGGTTTAATGATTCTGATCGGTGAGAACTTGAATATAATGGTCACATCAATCGGCCAAGCCATGAAAGAACGTAATCCTAAGCCGATACAAGACTTGGCAGCGGCTGAGGCCGAAGCCGGAGTTGATTATATTGACATAAACTTAGGTCCTGCCAGAAAGGGCGGGGAAGAATTGATGGAGTGGATGGTCAAAATCGTCCAGGAAGTCGTGGATCTCCCCCTCTATCTTGATACGACCAATGTAAAGGCGATCGAGGCCGGCCTCAAGGTTTACAAGAACAAGCAGGGCAAGGCGGTTGTTAATTCTATAATGTGCCGTCCTGAGAGGATGGAGGCACAGATCCCCCTGGTCACAAAATATGATGCGGGCATGGTTGCGCTGCTTTGGGGGCCGGAAGGGATGCCCAGGGATGCGGCCGAGCGGGGACTCCTTGCTACCGACATACTCCAGAGGGCCGCAGAGGCTGGTGTGGCAGGAGAAGATATTTGGGTCGATCCAATTGTAACACCTGTTAATGTCCAGCAGAATCAGCTGCTGGAGTGTAATCAGTTCATGTCGGAGCTGGAAATGATTGCAGAAGTGCTGGCCCCTGGTTGTAAATCAACGTGTGGGCTTTCAAATGTCTCCAACGGCGCTCCGGACCATCTCCGGCCCATCCTCAATCAGACGTACATGATGATGCTTGAAAAGCTTGGGATGAAGTCCTGTATCGTGGATGCCTTTGACAAGGATCTGTATGAATTCGCACGTGGCAAACAGCCGGAAAACACTGCTATAATCCATCGAATATTGGACGGGGATGAACAAGATATGGGCAGCCTCAACAAGGAGGCCCAAGGCTATGTGAAAACGGCAAAGGTGATCTTGGGTCATTCCCTCTATTCGGATTCATGGTTGGAACTAAAGTGAACTAAAGTGCCTAAAGTGTCTAAAGTGAGCTAAAGTTGAGGACCTGCCCGCCATCGCTCTCGCTCGGGTGCGGCGGGGGAGGTTGAAGAGGCTTTTTAGATCGGTTTTGTTCCTCAAACTTTAGGCACTTTAGCCCACTTTAGCCCACTTTAGGCACTTACATTTCATAGTCAAAGGAAATGCGTATGCTCTACACAATCACTCTATACACTTCTCTTGCCATCTTTGTAGCCGGCTTAATCTATAGGATATCAAACTGGTTCCGATACAGTATCGGCACAGATGCCGCCGACATCACGGCTTCAACAAGGGCGTCTGCAGCCGTGGGCGGTATAACGTCGACGATATTCAGCGCCAAGATAGGCATATTGCTGAAGGTTTTTCTTCTGGATGTGCTCTTGCAAGCCTGGTTGTTGAAGAAGGATTTCCTCCGGTGGTTGGCCCACATCTGTATATACGGAGGGTTCATGCTCCTGCTTCTGATGCATGGGCTCGACAAGTTCATTACCTCTGTGGTGTTCGATAACTACTATTCTACGCTTAATCCTTTTATGTTTTTGAGAGACTTCTTTGGCCTGGTCGTTATAGTTGGCGTAGGGATTGCCATTTATAGGAGACTTCTTTCAAAGGGCCCCCGTCCGCAATCGACTGGTGTTGATTACTACGCCATCATAATATTGGCCGTAATCATGATTTCCGGCGTTATATTGGAAGGTACCAAAATCGTATCTAATTCGAGATATCAGGAGATGGTCGATGAATATGCCGGCTTGGATGAAGAAGAGACGGAAGATCTCATGGCTCTCGGGGCTTACTGGGTCCAGAAATTTGGCGTGGTTTCTCGTGATATAAAAGGGCCTTTTGACAAGAATACACTACAGCAAGGCAAGCAACTTCATGAGATGAGCTGTGCAGAATGTCATTCGCGTCCCCAATGGGCATTTATGGGCTATGGCGCATCCAGGGTCATGTCGCCGATGGCATCCCTCTTGGACCGGGCCAATATACACACTTTATTGTGGTATATCCATTTTCTGGCCTGCTTCTTTGGCTTGGCCTACCTTCCATTCAGCAAATTTTTTCATATCTTTTCCACTCCTGTGTATCTGCTGGCCAATGCTGTAAAGAAGGAAGGGAAATCAGATCCTGCAAATATGGCCACTTTGCGGGCTATTGAAATGGACGCCTGCACGCATTGCGGTGATTGCACAACACGCTGCTCTGTTGCTGTGGCTTTCAACGAAATTTCTAACCCAAATATCCTTCCGCATGAAAAGTTGGCTGCATTCAGGAGACTTCTTTCCGGCAGGGGGCTGAGTAAAAAGACCCTTATGGCTATTCAGGAAGGGAGCTATATCTGTACTGATTGCCATCGTTGCACAGATGTGTGTCCAATCGGTATCAACCTGGAAGACTTGTGGTTGAACTTGAAAGCGCATCTGGCTGAACTTGGCTACACCAAACCCGAGGCATGGGCCAGAGAGGCCATAGGCGCTGAGTTCAACTTGGTAAAGCTTAAGGACAAGACTTTGTCCCTGACTCCTGTTGACAAAGGATTTGTGGGTGAGCTGACCGGCTCGGCACAGGCCAGTACATTCTCGGTTTGCTTTGGCTGCCAGAATTGCACCAATGTGTGTCCAGTGGTGGGAAACTACGAAAACCCAAAAGAGATGGTCGGCCTCCTACCGCATGAGATCATGCATTGTCTTGCACTGAAACATAAGGAACTGGCGCTTGGCTCCAAGATGCTGTGGGACTGCGTAACCTGTTACGTATGTCAGGAACACTGCCCCCAGGGGGTACGCGTGACTGACGTACTTTACCAACTAAAGAATTTAGCCCTAAAACACCTAAAAGAGAAAGCGGCATAGGAGATAGTATAAAGTTATGAAATTTGCACTGTTTCTCGGGTGTAACATCCCGGTCCGTCTTAAACACTATGAGTCAGCCTCAAGGGCAGTTCTTCGGGAACTGGATGTGGAACTGGTGGATATCGCCGAGTTTAATTGTTGTGGGTATCCATTGAGAAACATCGACTTAAAGGCTTTTGTGCTCTCTTCAGCCAGGAATTTGGCCTTGGCTGAAAGGGAAAACTTAAACATGATTATCTTGTGCAAGTGTGGCTACGGTACCTTACGGATGGCAGACCATCTCATAAGGGAAGATGCGCGTTTGCGAGAAGATGTTAATAGGACACTTGCCAAAGAAGGCTTGAGTTATAACGGAGATATTCAGGTTAAGCATATTCTAAGTGTTCTCTTTAACGATGTAGGTATTGGGGTGATCAAAGAGAAGATAACCAGACCATATGAAAATCTAAAGATTGCTACTCATTACGGATGCCACGCATTGCGTCCCAGCAACATTGTTCAATTTGACGACCCTGTGGCCCCCTCACTGTTCGATCAACTAGTGGAAGTCACAGGGGCTGAAAGCGTTGACTGGTCCACCAAGCTTGACTGTTGCGGCGGCCCTTTGTTGGGGACGAATGACGAACTTTCTTTGGATTTTACTGAGAAAAAGTTGGCTGATGCAAGAATGGCAGGCGCCCACTACCTGACCACAGGGTGTACGTTTTGCCAGGTTCAATTTGACACGGTGCAAAAGATGGTGGCAACTGAGAAGGGCACAAACCACCATGTACCGTCCATTTTATATCCGCAGCTCCTGGGGCTCTGTATGGGTATAGACAAAAACGTCCTGGGGCTCGACTGCAATCAGATAGACATCACTGGAATAGAAGGCTTCTTGGCACCAGAGCCCTTAGCCGAATCTGGTTGACACCGTCACGCCTGCACTTTAATTACATACCTTTGCTTTTGTCTCTTGCAACAATACATAGAAAAAGGGGTGGAACATGGCCAAGGGGATAACGGTAACTGAACACATTTTAGCCATGCAAAAAGAGAAGCCCGAGGCGACGGGTGCCTTTACCGCATTGCTGGCAGAACTCACGGTGGCGGCAAAGATCATTGCCCAGAAGGTAGACAAGGCAAACCTGACTGAGGATTTGGGATTTGTGGGAACCGAGAGCGCAAATCAAGAACATTTCCAAAGGTTGTTGGAGTTTGCTAACGCCACGATTATCAATCGCGTTAGTCACATCGGCCATCTGTATTGTATGGCCTCAAAAAAGGAGACGGATGTGATCCCCATTCCACCAAAGTACTCAAAGGGGGAATACATTTTGGTCTTCGATGCCCTTGGAGGACTAACGAACATTGATGTGCACATTACGGTCGGTACGATCTTCTCGATTCTCAAAAGGCAGAGTGTGGGGGACATGGGGCTTATGACAGATGTGCTCCAGCCGGGTCACCAACAGGTTGCTGCAGGTTATTTTATGTACGGTTCGAGCACAATGATGATTTACACGACCGGTAATGGTGTTCACGGCTTCACGCTTGAGCCGAGGATTGGCGAGTTTCTTCTCTCACACGAGGACATCCGAACACCGGAAAAGGGAAAGACGTACGCGATCAACGAGGGAAATTACTACTTTTGGGATGAAAACGTCCAAAATCTAGTGGAATACTTCAAGACACCGGACATCAAAACGGATCGGCCTTGTGCTCTGCGTTATACCGGTTCTTTTGTGGCAGATTTCCACCGAAATCTACTTAAGGGCGGTATTCACATGTACCCCGCAGATTCCAAAGAACCGACGAAACCCCACGGGAAGCTGATGCTTATGTGCGAGGTCAATCCACTTGCCTTTGTGGTCGAACAGGCAGGTGGGGCCGCGAGCACCGGCCATGAAAGGATCCTCGATGTGGAGCCGAAGCACCTTCACCAGCGGATACCGGTGTTCATTGGTAGCGCTGCTGATGTCCGATTGGCAGAGGAGTTTGTTCAGGGAAAGCGGTAAGGGGGTTCCATGCCCGAGGCACGTTTAAAAAAGATCCTATCCGTTTTTGAGGGAAAACGGGGTGCGCTCATCTCTGTTCTTCAGAGAGTGCAAGAGGAGTTTGGCTATTTGCCGGAAGAGGCATTGAAAGAGATTGCGACCTTTCTGAAATTACCCAGAAGTCAGGTCTTTAGTGTGGCCACTTTCTACGCCCACTTCTATCTGACCCGGCGGGGCGATCACCTTGTCAGGGTCTGTCAAGGAACCGCCTGCCATGTACGTGGTGCCAGTGACATCCTGGAAACAGCACAACATTGCCTGGGCATCAAGACCGGTCAGACTACGGCCGATTACAATTACAGCCTTGAACGCGTGGCGTGCCTTGGTTCATGCGCACTGGCTCCGCTCATGGTGGTTGATGATACTCTTTATCCACAGATTACTACCTTAAAAGTTGTTGAAATCTTAAAAAGCACCAAGGATGCTCAAGAGGAAAAAGCTAACGAATCAAAGAAAGCCTAAGGTTTGCAGATAACAACGGATCAAGGACTAAATGACACCTCCTTATGAGAAAATAGAGGCACCCGAGAGTTTAGAGCATTTTCGGGAATCCATCCTCGCCAAAGAGAAGTCGGATGCGAAGACCATGGTTGTTTGTTGTGGGACAGGATGCCTGGCGTCTGGAAGCGGAGACGTAAGGGCAGCCTTCCTAAAAGAGATTAGAGTGCAAGAGGCCGACGAGGAAATCGCAATCAGGATGACCGGCTGTCGAGGTTTTTGCGAGAACGGACCCATTGTAGTGGTTGAACCGGAGAACATATTCTACCATAGTGTGAAGAAAGACGACGTTGTGGAGATTGTCTCTGAGACCATAAAAGACCAAACCGTTGAAAGGCTGCTATATGAAGATAAGGCCACGGGTCAGAAGTGCATCCACGAAAGTGATATTCCATTCTACAAGAAGCAGGCAAGGGTTGTACTGAGACATTGTGGCCATATCGACCCTACCAGGATAGAAGACTATATAAAGGTTGGTGGCTACGATGCACTGGCGACAACTATTTCAAGATTAAACCCTGAGGAAGTTATTGCGTGCATCAAGGAGTCTGGTCTTCGAGGTCGAGGCGGCGCCGGCTTTCCCACAGGGCGTAAGTGGGAGTCATCGCGAAATGCCCCCGGTGAGGAGAAATTTATCATTTGCAATGGCGACGAAGGGGACCCGGGAGCTTTCATGGACCGCAGCGTCATGGAAGGCGATCCTCACGGTGTGCTCGAAGGGATGATCATTGCAGGCTATGCGGTTGGTGCTCAAAAGGGAATCATTTATGTGCGGTCGGAATATCCTCTCGCTGTCCGACATTTGGCCACAGCCATTGCCCAGGCAACCGACCTTGGGATCCTGGGTCAAAATATTATGGGAAGCGGCGTTGCTTTTGAGATTGAGATCGTGAAAGGTGCAGGGGCTTTTGTCTGCGGGGAATCAACCGCCCTGGTTATGTCCATTGAGGGCAAACGCGGTTTTCCCAAACCGCTTCCGCGACCCAACACAAGCATTGTCGGACTCTGGGACATGCCGACCGTATTGAACAATGTGGAAACCTTTGCCTGTGTCCCGGCCATTATCTTAAAAGGAGCAGAGTGGTTCGCCGGTATAGGAACGGAAAAGAGTAAAGGTACAAAGATATTTGCCTTGACCGGAAATGTGAAAAACACAGGCCTTGTAGAAGTTCCCATGGGTACTACTTTAAGGGATATCATTTTTGACATCGGCGGCGGGATTAGAGGTGACAGGCAGTTCAAGGCTGTTCAAACGGGTGGACCCTCTGGCGGCTGCATCCCTGAAAGCCTTTTGGATCTGCCGGTGGACTATGAGTCATTAGCCCGTGTGGGTTCCATCATGGGCTCTGGTGGAATGCTTGTCATGGATGAGAGGACCTGCATGGTGAACATGGCTCACTTTTTTCTTGATTTTGCCCAAAATGAGTCCTGCGGCCAGTGCACGTTATGCAAGCTGGGCACAAGACAGATGTTTGAAATACTGGATGATATCACCAGAGGAGAGGGCAGACCCAACGATGTGGAGATCCTTTTGGAACTGGCTGAGGCCGTGACGGCAGGTTCTATATGCGGTCTGGGACAAACGGTGCCGAATCCGGTCATTTCTACAATCAAGTATTTTCGAGAGGAATATGAAGAACACATACACGAGAAGCGCTGCCGGGCCCTCGTGTGCAGGTCTCTGATCTCTTATCGTATCAAGGAATACAGGTGTAAGGCATGCATGCTGTGCCTTAAGGCCTGTCCGGTTGATGCCATCATAGGTGGAAAAAGGCAGGTTCATGAAATCGATCAGAGTAAGTGCATCAAGTGCGGCTCGTGTATGCACGCCTGTCCTCGCAAGTTTAACGCTGTGGAATGTATTTCAGGATTGGCGATTGGCAATTGATGATTGATAATTTACAATTGACAAACCTCAATCGACAATCGACAATCGACAATCAACAATCCTAATGACTAATGACAAATAACATTTCTTTAACCATAAACGGCCTGGACGTAAAGGTCCCGGAAGGCGCTACGATCCTCGAAGCAGCCCAAAGTGCAGGGGTCTACATTCCCACATTGTGTTATTGCCCCGGCCTCACTTCAGAGGGTGCTTGTCGCATATGCCTCGTTAAGATTGAAAAGAAGAAAAAGCTTCATCCTGCCTGCCGTACGCCTGTTGAGGATGGGATGGTGGTCATCACGGATGATGCGGAGATTGATCAGGTTCGCCGGGTGACCCTTGAACTCATCCTGAGTGATCATGACTTCAACTGCCTGCTGTGTCCAAAGAGCGGTACATGCCGTCTGCAAGCGCTGGTCAATCATATCGGTTTCGATGAGAGACGCTTCAATCGTTTAAATCGCGTGGCTAAGGATCTTCCAGTAGATACCAGTAATCCCTTCTTCGACTTTAACCCCAATAAGTGTATACATTGTGGCATATGCATCCGAACCTGCCGGGAGATTGTGGGTGTTGACGCCATTAACATGGCCTATCGGGGTTACGACCTCAAGGTCAGCACCTTTGGTGATCAGCCGTTCAAGGAATCAGCCTGTGTCTCTTGCGGGGAATGCGTTGAGCGCTGTCCGGTGGGGGCTTTAATCCCCAAAGATGTAAAACATCCTACCCGGGAAGTAAAAACTATCTGTGCTTACTGCGGTGTAGGCTGCGGACTCTATCTCGGCGTGCGTGGCGGCACCATTGTGAAGGCCAGAGGTGACCACAGCAACCCTGTCAACCGGGGAGAGCTTTGTGTTCGAGGGCGCTCTGGCTATCGCTTTGTTAACAGCCCTGACCGGTTATCTTCCCCGCTTGTGCGGGCATATGACCCCCTTGAAAGCAAACCGCAAGGCATCAATGGCGCACCAGAGGCGGGCAAGCCTTTAACAAGACCCCTTGTAAAGGAGAGGGGAGAGTTTGTTGAGGTCAGTTGGGATCAGGCGATCAAGTATTTGGCCAGCACTTTGGTTCATTACAAAGGGGACCAGTTTGCTGCCCTTTCTTCTGCCAAGTGCACCAATGAAGAAAACTATCTCTTTCAAAAGTTTGTAAGAGTAGTCATGGGGACAAATAATATAGACCACTGCGCTCGTCTCTGACACTCGCCTACGGTGGCCGGTCTGGCCGCCGCCCTGGGTAGCGGTGCTATGACAAACGCCGTTTCTGAAATCGGAGAGGCTGCTTGCATTTTCGTCATAGGGAGCAATACATCGGCCGCACATCCCATCATAGGTAGACAGATTGCCAGGGCGGTCAAACAGGGCGCTAAGCTGATCGCAGCCGATCCTCGACGAACAGTGCTGCGCCGCATGGCGGATGTCTGGATAAGACATGAACCAGGTACGGATGTTGCCCTACTAAACGCCATGGCGCGGGTCATTATAAAAAAGAAACTATTTGACACTTCCTTTGTGGAAGAACGGTGTGAAGGTTTCGAAGCCTTTGAGGCAGCGGTGAAGGATGGTGATCTGGCGGAGGCGGAGCAAATTACCAGTGTCCCTGCCCAGAAGATTGTCGAAGCTGCCAGAATGTATGCCACCTTTTCGCCGGCAACCATCCTTTATGCCATGGGGATTACCCAGCATTCCCATGGCACAGATAATGTGAGGGCAGTGGCCAACCTGGCGCTCCTTACGGGTAACCTTGGCAAGCCTTCTTCAGGGGTCAATCCGCTCAGGGGACAAAACAACGTCCAAGGAGCCTGCGATATGGGCGCACTCCCAAATGTGTTGCCTGGTTACCAGAAGGTTGAGGATCAAAACATCCGAAAGAAATTCGAGAAGGCCTGGAACTGCCAACTCAATCCATCACCGGGGTTGGTTTTGACCGAACTCTTTGAAAGCGTGCATGCAGGCAATGTGAAAGCCCTTTACATCATGGGTGAGAATCCTATGGTTTCAGAAGCTAACACGAGTTTTGTCCAGGAAGCCATCTCACACCTGGAACTGCTTGTAGTTCAGGATCTCTTTCTAACGGAGACGGCCCAGATGGCCGATGTGGTCCTTCCAGCGGCTAGCTTTGCTGAAAAGGATGGAACCTTTACGAATACGGAACGGAGAGTACAGCGCGTACGCAAGGCCATAGAGCCTGTGGGCAATAGCCTTCCTGACTGGGTGATCATCCGCGACCTTGCGAAAAACATGGGTGCCAAAGGCTTTGATTTCAATAGTCCGGAAGAGATCATGGAAGAGATCCGTGGTCTGACTCCGAGTTATGGCGGTATTACCTATGGGCGCATTAGCAAGGTTGGTCTCCAATGGCCATGCCCTGATCTAGATCATCCCGGGACACCGTATCTTTTTGCAGAAAAATTTAGTACCCCCAGCGGTCGAGGACAGTTTGCGCCCCTCTCGTACACGCCACCGGCAGAGGTGGTCAGCCACGAGTACCCATTTATTCTGACCACAAGACGAAGTTACTTTCATTTCCACAGCACGCTGTCACGCAAGGTAGATGGGATGAATGTGTTGCGCGGTGAAGAACGGGTGGAGATTAATCCAGTTGATGCTGCCCCCCTGGAGATTGAAGACGGCGACGCTGTAAAAGTGACCTCAAAGCGGGGGACTGTTCAGGCCAAGGCAAAGATTACTCAGACTACCCCACCTGGAGTTATTTCAATGACCTTCCATTATCCTGAAACCAGAACTAACTTGCTGACCCATGGCGCTTTGGATCCTGTGGCAAAAATACCGGAGTTCAAGGTCTGCGCTGTCAAGGTCGAACGTGAGATCGATTTTGGCACTCAATACCTGGGATGGGGAACTGGTAAAATAGGATAGTCTCCGAAATCGAATATCTCCCCATGGAGAAAACAAGCCTGAGAATCGAAGCTGATCCCTGTACTGTTTTTAGCGCCCTTTATCGTGAGCCGGGCGCTATTTTTTTGGAGAGCCAGAAACCTTCCTTGACGGAACGTTACTCATTCATAGCGTGGGAGCCGGAGAAGGTCTTCAGCGGAAACATTCCAAAGCTTAATAAGGACGATTTTTTTGCTTTCATATCCTCCCATTGTCAGGAATACTTTATAGCCGGCTACATAGGATATGAGGCCTGTCAGTGGATAGAAGACCTTCCAGCCTCCAGCCCAAAGGATACAAAGAATCCTGACATCTATCTTGCCGCCTATCCACAATTTCTCGTCTTTGACCATATCCGAAAGACCTGGTCTCATTGGCACAAAGACAGGCCCCTTGTCCTGCCCAAGTTGCCCAGAGAGAATCGGCAGGCCGGCTCCAGCAAAATGATCGGTTTTAACCAGAGCAAAACCACTTACCTTGAAAATGTGCGGCGCGTGCTTGATTACATCAGGGCGGGTGATGTCTATCAGATAAACTATACCCAAAGAGCCTATTTTACCTGCTCCGGCGATTCATTTGACTTGTACCTGCGTCTCAAGGAGATCCAGCCCGTCTCCTATGCAGCCTTCGTCAACACGGGAGTGGGGCTGGTCATTTCCGGCAGCCCTGAGCTCTTCTTACGTTTAGACAACAAAAGGGTTCTGAGCAAGCCGATGAAGGGTACGAGAAGAAGGTCTCAGCAAACCGGGGTTGACAGGAGATTGAGGCGAGAACTCAAAGAGAGTGAAAAAGATCAGGCGGAAAACGTTATGATTGTAGACCTTATGAGAAACGACCTGGGGCGATTTTGTGTGTACGGTTCCATAAAGGTTCCAAGGCTGTATGTCGTTGAGGCATATGACACCGTTTATCAAATGGTTTCTTATGTGAGCGGGACAGCTACAAGTGATACCCAGTTCTGTGACATCATCCGCGCTACCTTCCCACCAGGTTCTATCACTGGCGCTCCCAAGAAAAGGGCCATGGAAATCATCTATGAACTTGAACCCCACCAGCGAGGTGTGTACTGTGGAGCGATTGGGTATCTATTTCAGAATAAGATGGTGATGAACGTAGCTATTCGAACCCTTGAACTGTATAATGGAAGCGGAGTCCTTGGGGTGGGAGGAGGCATAGTCGCCGACTCGGATCCTGAACTCGAATATGAAGAAAGTATCATTAAGGCAAGGGCTTCTATGATGGCACTGGGGATACGATTGTAGATGAAAAATCGGACACTCTTGTTTGGTGAAGGTCTCTTTGAAACATTTCGGGTCTACAAGGGCAGACGGCTCGCCTTTGTGGAAGACCATTTGGACCGAATGGCCGAGGGGTGTAGATTTTTTGCCTTTCCCTTTTCTAGAAGTGAAGCCGCAGACGCCTTGAGATTTGCCCTGGATGAAATTCCCCACGACACTGAGTCCCGCCTGCGGCTTAGTCTTATTTGCCACGGGGAGCACGGTGTGGAGAAGACGGAATTCCGGACATCGTGGGAGCCTTTGAAAGAGGCGAATTTCCAGCAGGGTACGGGGGTTAAATTGGGTATGGCCCCCATTCAGAGGTACTCCGGTTCTCCCCTCGTGCGGTTCAAGACGACCTCCTACCTGGAAAACATCTTTGTATTCACCTGGGCCCGAGCGCAAGGATTCTTTGACGCACTCTTTACTAATGAGCGTGGCGAGATCACTGAAGGAAGCATAACGAACGTATTCTTCTTAAGCAAGGGGCATATCTTGACCCCGCCGCAAGAAGCTGGGCTCCTGCCGGGTGTCACGCGCAAGCAGATCATAGATGTTTCCGGCACGCTTGGCTTCACTACCAGGGAATCGATAATCACGACTGCGGATTTGAAGCAATTTGATGGAGCATTTGTAACTAACTCTGTTATTGAGCTCCTGCCGGTCTGTACCGTTGGCAATATAGACTACGGGATCCCGGAAATGATAGAGACGCTACGAGAAGGGTACCGAAAACAGGCAGGGGGCAGATGGGCATAAGCGCTAAGTTATTTTTGCACCGGATGAATTGTGGAAGGTTTACTGAAAAAAATGAACATCGAACATCGAACATCCAACATCGAATGTTGAATGGGAAAAAGGGAGCTTGCTATATTGTAGAAAGCCTTGCGGATAAATAGAAAAGGCTATACTCATTTTGATTTTGTCCAATGGCAAGTTGGTTAACAGAAATCAAAAGAGGAGCATAGCCATGAAAAGTAAAACTCAAAAAATCAGAACTA
>DAOUTV010000289.1 GCA_030668505.1 Desulfobacterales bacterium
CCCGGACCTGAAGTTGTCCAAGCAATAGATGGCTTGGAGTCGACGCCTGTGAGGTTGATCCAACTTCTTTTTTCTTGCCTAAATAACGTTCTTACAAACCTTCCATACACCCAAAATAAACGTCTCGGAAAACCCTCAACATACAAGATGCAAAAGCCAGAATCGCTGCCTCATTGCTCTTCCTGTTGACAAAGTGACTTGGCCGTATTAGGTTTACTGGAAATTATTTAGCGAAAAGGAGATTTAGGATGTCTGATGTATTGCAGGTGACGGATGATACCTTTGAAGAAGAAATCATAAAATCCGATATCCCGGCCATGGTTGATTTTTGGGCGGAATGGTGCGGGCCATGCAAAATGGTATCGCCCGTGGTGGAGGAATTAGCAAAAGAGTATGAAGGCAAGATAAAAATTGCAAGCATGGATGTGGACGGGAATCGTCAAACTCCAGGTAAATTCGGGATCAGAAACATCCCGACACTCATCCTTTTCAAAGGAGGAGAAGTAACCCAGACGATCGTTGGCGCCCATCCCAAGAGCCACCTTGATGAAGAACTGAAAAAACTTCTCTAAGAGTGCTTGATACCTTAAACCATTTTTTAAGTGTGCACCCGGGCCCTGGCATACGGGAAAAGGCGGGGCTCTTTTTCTATGAATGCAGAGTGTTAACATGGAAGATCTGATTATAATAGGGGCAGGGCCTGCCGGGCTAACCGCAGGTCTTTATGCTGCAAGGGCACGCCTTAAAACCCTCCTGTTAGAGAAACTTTCTCCAGGGGGACAAGTCTTGATGACCGATTGGGTGGAAAATTACCCAGGCTTTCCGGATGGAATCTCAGGGTTTGACCTAGTGGACAAAATGAGGCGCCAGGCCGAAAAGTTCGACCTGGTGATCGAGAATCAAGAGGTTTCCCGGCTTGAACTCTCCCCGGAAAAAAAGGTTGTGGTGACCGATAAGGGGAACCTGGAGACCAGGGCGTTAATCCTGACAAGCGGTGCGACCCCCCGGAAATTGGGGATTGAAGGTGAAGAACTTTTGATAGGCAAAGGTGTTTCCTACTGTGCCACATGTGACGCTCCCTTTTACAGGGATCAAGAAGTGGCGCTTATTGGAGGCGGAGACACGGCCGTAGAGGAAGCGATCTTTTTGACACGTTTCGCGGCAAAGGTTCATCTGATACACCGCAGAGATGAGCTGAGGGCCACCAAGTTGCTTCGAGAACGGGTTATGGCGCTGGATCAAGTAAACATTGTGTGGGATACCGTACCGACGCGTATTGTGGGTGATACCGAGGTGAAAGGGGTGGATCTAAAAAACGTCAAAACCGGAAAAACATCCCACCTGCCTGTCCAGGGCGTGTTTGTCTTTGTCGGCTACATCCCCAACACCGAACTGGTTAAAGGCCAATTGGAGCTGGATAAGTTGGGCTTCGTGGTGACCAACAACGATATGCAAACCTCTGTACCCGGCGTTTTTGCCGCAGGGGATATCCGATCCAAGATACTGCGACAGATAGCTACGGCTGTAGGTGAAGGGGCCACAGCCGTTTTTGCCGTTGAAAGATACCTTGAGAGTCTTAAGTAGTGTCTGAACGAAAATCTTACAACCATATGGAACTTGATAGACTATATTAAAGCGTGCGTCTTACCTCGCATATTTATTGTTACAAGTTCCGGGTTTCGAGTTGCGGGTTGGGATTTGTTTCAGCGGGGATGAAGGAAGCCAACTAAATTCACTTGTAATGAATAAACCTCATGTTATAGCAGGGTGGCTCTTTGCCGGGATTTTCCTGGTTTTTTCTCTTGGCGGTTGTGCCTGGTACAACCGGTTTTTTGGGGAAGACGTAGAGAAATCCCCGGCCGAACTCATGAACGCTGGCATGGAAAACATTGAACGGGGGCGCTATTCAGCAGCAACCGAGGCCTTTCAGAATTTAAAAGACAGGTATCCTTACAGCAAGTTCGCAATCACGGCTGAGCTCAAGATGGCCGATACCCTTTACAAAAGGGAGCTTTATGATGAGGCCTTTGACGCTTATGATGAGTTTGAAAGACTACACCCAAAAAATTCAAATATTGCTTATGTGATCTATCAGAAGGGGATGTGCCACTTTTCAAAGGTGAGTACCATTGATAGAGATCAATCCAACACGCACGCGGCCAAAGAGCAGTTCGAGCGCCTTGTCAGGAAATTTCCCCGAACTGAGTACGCCAACAGAGCGCGCAGGAAAATCCGGCAATGTTATATTAGCCTTGCTGAATATGAATTATATGTCGGCCATTACTATTACAAAATGAAAGAATATCGGGCCGCCATGGGTAGGTATCGATACCTTCTCGAAAACTATCCGGACCTGGGCCAATATCACGAAGCCCTTGAATATCTAAGCAAATGCAAGGATAAACTGGCAGAGAAACAAGAGAATTCGTGATAGTCTAAATCAAACCACACCATTTCCAATAAGGTCATACAGGCCTTCAAAGGCGTTTTCCAATTCCTCCGGCTTGCTTCCTCCACCCTGGGCCATATCCGGCCGACCTCCTCCCTTTCCACCAACGATATTTGACAATTGCCTGATAATGTCTCCGGCCTTGAATCGATCCATCAGGTCTTTTGTGACCACACAGGTCAGCATAACTTTTCCTTCTTTTTCGGCTCCGAGCAGGACAATGCCTGAGACTAACCTGTCCTTTATTCTGTCTGCTGATTCGCGAAGCTCTTTCGGAGAATCGGCCTCCATTTTCCGTGCAATGACCTTGATGCCCCCGATTTCCCTGGCCTCAGAGAGAACGTCCCGGGACTTTTTGGAAAGGAGTTTCGATTTCAGGGATTGGATCTCTCTATCTTTTTCCTTATGCTCCTTTAAAAGCCGCTCAGCTCGCCCTTCCAATTGATCCGGGGC
>DAOUTV010000077.1 GCA_030668505.1 Desulfobacterales bacterium
CCTGGGCACCAGGAACATCCAGGGTGTAGGCCCCGTCCGGGATTGAAACCTTTGTCCAAAACTTTTCCACCGTCAGTGACCAAATCGGGCCTTCTCGATCTGAAATCGCGATTCTGTGTGGAAGACAGAAGGATTCCACATAGTGAAGCTCACTGAACGAAACTCTGTATTGTAGATTGCCCCAACCGTCAAACACCTCAACTTGCTCAACGGCCATTGCGTCTTCATTCAGCCATATCTTTTCAATCAGTCGTCCCCATTTTTTGTATAGACTTAGAAGCCATCCGTCCTCTGCTGTTAATGCCTGAATTGTAGCATGATGAAACGGAAGAATAGGAGGCTGACCTGACAAGAGCCCAACAAGGTCTCCGGCTCTCACTCGCATGGATAAAAAACGTGAAAGATTCTTTGCAGTAGCGTCACCCTTGAAATATCGGTTATCTTCACGGGAATGGAGAAAAAACCTTGATCCATTGATTATAAAAGTCAGGGTGGGTTGTCCCCATGGCCCCAAAGTCTCCACTCGCAGGTTTTGGGGTTGAGTTCCTATCCACACCATGCGAAATGTCTTCACGTCGACCCCGCGAACCGACTTGAACCTGCCGACCCCCCTGAAACACTTAAGGTCATTTTTGTACTGCTTGAGAGACTCAAAAATACGGCTGACGTCCGGGCTCGGTCTAGTTGGAACAGTCTTGTGTCTTGGGACACATCCATAAAGGCATAATGGATAAAGCAGGACAGCAAGAACCAGGGGGGTGTAACTACGCATCTTGGGCCAGCTGTTTTTCAACACTTTGTATCTTCTGTTCAAGTGCCTTTGTATCTTCTCCTTTCTTTTCCAGAGACTTCTTGTAATATTGTAAGCTCTTCTTTGGATTGTTTACCTTCATATAAACATCACCCAGGTGTTCCAAAATGGTGGCATCGTCGGGAGCCAATGTATTTGCTTCCTCAAGGTACTTGATAGCCACTTTGTAATGCCCTTGCTTGTAATAGACCCATCCTAAGCTGTCGATAATGTAGCCATCGTTAGGCTTGTGTTTAATGGCTCTCTTTATCAAGTCTTTAGCCTCATCAAGATTTGTCCCTATCTCGGCATATGTATAGCCCAGATAGTTCAAGGCTTCAGCGTGGGTTGGGTCTACATCAATAGCTGCCTTCATTTCTTCTATGCAGGCCTTTTTGTCACCAGACTTGTCATAAACCACACCAAGCCTAAAATGAAGCCTTACACTGTCTGGTTGAAGCTCTAAGCCCTTTTTGAGGGTTAGCACCGCTTTTTCATATGATTCCATCTCTTCATGCAGGGCCCCCAGGAATAAATAGAGCTCGGGCTCTTGGGGTTCCTTTTCAAGAGCTTCATTCATCACACGGATTGACTTTTCTATCTCACCTTTTTCCTTGTACAGAAACCCCAGATGAACAACAGCGCTCCGATAATAGGACGACACTTCAGATACTCTTTCAAAGCATGCGATAGCCTTATCTGTCTTTTTAAGTCCTTCAAATGCCATCCCTAGAAAGTAATGGAGATCAGGATTGTCTGCATCATCTTTCAAAAGTAGCTGCAAGGTGTCTGAGGCATCCTCGTACCTTTTCTCGTTCAGGTATATCAGGGCAATCTGTTTGATAACCTGCGGATTGGATTTGCTCCTAAGCCTCAGCTCTTCGAATATACCCTCGGCTTCCTCGGATTGACCCATCTTCAAGTACGAACGTCCAAGTCCGACGGCCGCCCTGAGGTTCTCCGGATCATTGCTCAGAATCTTGTTGTAGGTTTGGATAACCTT
Source organism: Desulfobacterales bacterium (assembly GCA_030668505.1). Classification (GTDB taxonomy): domain Bacteria; phylum Desulfobacterota; class Desulfobacteria; order Desulfobacterales. The sequence continues at coordinate 1,794 of DAOUTV010000077.1, forward strand.
TTCGTGTTTGCCCGTTGCCTCGTAGACACTTATGAGTTCAAAAAAGGTCTGTTCATAGGCTGGTTTCAGTTCAATAGCTTTCAGTAATTCAGGCTCTGCATTATCGTAATCCTTCATGAAGGCATAAAGGGCACCCAGGTAAAAATGTCCGGTAAAAGATGCCGGATTGATCTGGATCAGTTCCTGATAAAGCTTTATCGCTCTGTCCGGTTTCTTGATCTTGGCATACTCCGAGCCAAGCAGGAAGCGGATATTCTCAGACTTTGGATCAAGAGTCAGAGCCTTTTCATAGGCCTCTATTGCCTCAGTATGCTGATTCAGTGCCGAATAGATACCTCCCAACATAACTAACGAAGAAACATGTTCGGGATGCTTTTTAATAATATCTTGTGTGACACCTAAGGCTGCCCTATAGTCGTTTTGATGAAGATAGAGCCGGATTAATTCATTCTTTAGAAAAACGGAATCTTCATCTCTTACAACTGCTTCTTTTAGGAACTTAACAGCCTCGTCAAGTTTTCCGCGTCTCCCCATCAGGTGTGACTCTGTGTAATAATAATAACCCCCTATTTCTTTTGATTTGACTTTAGAAGATGTCACGTCGGCAGGTGGAATTCTTTGTGGTACAGCACAAGCAGCTGAGCATAATATCATGCCGACAGGCACGATTATATTAAACAGTTTCATAATCATTTTTCTTCTCAACAAGCTCAACTAGTTTCCTTCAGTTCCCAGTTCCCCAATGAATGATTCAAAATCGGGTATCTCACGTTGGAAGAGTGATCTCATCTTTTCGATAATGCTATTTTCAATCTGCCGCACACGTTCCCTTGTAATACCATAATTCTCGCCTATCTTCTGAAGGGTTGTAGGTGTGTCAGAAAAAATGCGGTTTTCAAGGATGTATATTTCCCGTTCATTTAACTCCTTTTTAAGTAACTCAACTTTTTCGCGGATAATTGCCTCCATTTCTTTCTTGGCAACCTGGCTCTCTGGAGACGGTGCCTGCGTGGAGATAAATTCAATCCGCTCGTTCTCAGAGCCTTCCTTAATAGGCGCATCTAGTGATACTTCCCATCTATCTAGGCGTTGGTCCATGTCGGTGACCTCCTGTTCGGAGACCCCAAGTCTTTCAGAAAGGAGTTTTGGTTTAGGGTCAAAGCCTTCGGATATCAACCTCTGTTTTTCTTTTTTTAGCCTGAAGAAGAGTTTTCGTTGTGCCTGAGTCGTTCCGATCTTGACCAATCGCCAATTGTCCATAATGAATTTTAGAATATAAGCCTTAATCCAAAAGGAAGCGTAGTAGGAAAACTTAACCCCTTTATACGGGTCAAACTTTTGCACAGCCTGCATAAGGCCAATATTGCCTTCTTGAATAAGATCGAGCAAGTTTTGCATCCAGATCCGCTGGAACTCTATGGCAATCTTCACCACGAGCCTCAGGTTGGAAGTAATCAGCCTATAGGCTGCCTCTGGATCATTGTGTTCCCTGACCCGGATGGCAAGTTCCGTCTCTTGTTCCCTCGAAAGAAGTGCGTGCTGGCCGACTTCCTGCAGGTAACGCTGCAGAGGATCAAATTTGACAATAGCAGAATTCACTGGGGCCCCAAGGCTTTTGACGGAAGAGTCGCCACCTTTTTTTGATTCTTTTTTTTCAGCCTCCATGCTCTTCTTATTTTTCTTTTTTTTCATTGGTGGGCACGTCTATAGTATTTCGAATTTCGTGAATTCCCCAATTTATTGGTGAAGATATCAGACACCTAATTCTTTATCAAGATATAAAGAACGGCGCTTGGCGAAATGGCAACATAGTGTCAATGTCCTGACAAGAAAAAGTAGATTTATGACACAACCACCCTCCGTAAATCTTTTGATATATTCCAGCTTTTGACGTGGACAAGGTGGTAAGGCTATGTTATTTTGCTTTAAACTGACATAGTAAGCGCCTGTAGCTCAGTTGGATAGAGCAACGGACTTCTAATCCGTAGGTCGCAGGTTCGAATCCTGCCAGGCGTACCAACTATTTCATATACTTACGAATCACAAGTCCCCTTCCCTACCCCCCGGATTTCTTCATGATTGCACATTGGGTGTGACCGGGGGGATTTCAGAATCGACTTGAACCACATCTGATTTCCAAATTCCGCCATATAGTGACAAAAGGTCTAAATCATCCCACAAAGTTATTCCGGCACGTTTTTTGCTGTAAATAATTTTAGGTCTTAGCCATATTATTATGTCTTTGGTGAAAACCCACACAATGGGGTGACGTTACTATGAAATCAAAGCCTAAGCCCATTCACAAATTGGGGACAAGGAACGTTTTTTGCCCTTACTACGAAGAGTGCCTTGATCATGCTGTTGAACGTCGCTGGAAATTTTGGAACTGTACTGGGTGCCCCCACAAATTGAGCAAACTATCTCTGGGCTACGTGCGAACCGTTAATGACCCAAATCCTTACTATGAGTTACCGTTGCGATTGAGTGAAGTGTTATCAAGGGGTTCTTCTCGGTTCTATGCCTAATTTTTTATTCTCTTTTAGGGTTTAATACCCCGCAGCTTGCTGCGTATTCATACTGATGATTCTAAGTGGTTAGATACCCCGCTGCTTGCCGCGGGGTAGTTCATTCACTGGCAACTTAAGGTTTTGAGACACATCCCTCGCGTTATATTCAAATATCTTTTCAGTAGTTCCAACCTGTTTTCGGCACAGAAAGATACAACCATCGAAAATCCTTGCCTAAAATTTTAATTTATGTTAGATATAAGTATTCCGCTTTGCTTACCCCAAAACTCGTGTTATGCTAATTTGGTGTTCCCATTAGTGATTCCTATCTTTGTGGCACCCTAATAATGACTAAGATACTTATCATAGAAGAAAGCCGGAATTGGAGAAACATTCTCTCAAAGGCCCTTTCCCGTTTCTATGAACTCAGCTATTGGCCAAATGGCCCAAATGGCACCGATATTTATGAAATGCTGAGACGAGAAAAGAGCGATGCCATTATTCTCAACCTTCAAATAAAGCGAGAAGACGGATTCAGTTTACTAAAAGAGCTTAAGTCATCAATTACCAATACGCCTGTAATCGTTACAAGTGAAACGGAAAGTGTAAAACTGGTTGTTAAGGCTATCAAGGAAGGTGCGTTTGACTTCATTCCTAAGCCATACTCAACGGAAAGAATAAAGCTGGTTATTGAACAAGCACTGGAAAAGCACAGCCTGAAAAATGAAATTGACTATCTAAGACGTGAACAAGATATCGTTTACAGTTTTGACCGGATTATTGCACGTAGTCCCGCTATGAAGCAAGTCATCGCAACCCTGAAAAAGTTTTCTGAAACAGATTCAACCATCTTGATAACAGGTGAGACTGGTACCGGAAAAAGTTTTCTTTCGGGGGCTATCCATTTTAATAGCACGAGACGCAAGAAACCCTTTATCAAGATCAACTGCACTAATATTCCCGAAACCCTGCTTGAAAGTGAGTTGTTTGGCCATGAAAAAGGTGCCTTTACTGGTGCCAACAAGACCCGTGTAGGAAGATTTGAACAAGGTAATGGTGGGACCGTTTTTTTGGATGAAATCGGGGAACTGCCCCGGGCTTTACAGGCGAAGTTGTTGCGGGTATTAGACGAAAGATCTTTTGAACGTGTGGGAGGGAACCAGACTATCCACTCAAATGTCAGAGTCATTGCAGCCACGAACAGAATCTTAGAAGAACAAGTCGCAGACGGAAAATTCCGGGAAGATTTTTACTATCGAATAAATGTCCTCGCCGTCCATCTTCCCTCCCTTCGAGAACGAAGGGAGTGTATCGAACCTCTTGTATCCTATCATCTTGATAAGAGCTGCCGATATTTAAGAAAAAGAATTGACAACTTCTCCCCAACAGTTGTTGAAATGTTTAAATCCTATTCCTGGCCCGGCAATATTCGCCAGCTTGCCAACACGATTGAGAGGGCAGTCATACTAGAGGAAGGGCACACTATTCAAGAAGAACACGTGTCTCTCCCGAAACCGATCGGGCTTGCAAAACCAGAATCTAAATCTCATATGACATTACCTTTGCAAGTACATGAGAAAGAGGTCATCTTAAAGGCTTTAGAGGAAAGCCTCTGGATTCAGAAGGAGGCTGCAACACGGTTGGGTATCAGTCCTAGGGCTCTAAATTATAAAATAAGGACATTTGGTATCACCCACCCGCGCTGGCGAAAAAACAAATGATTATCTTCACAGCACGATTACTCCCTTCGATGACTTTCCTGCCATATTGTTTTGAAAGGTTTTGACCTTCTCTTTCTCCGCCCGTTTAGATACATATCCTAGTCACTTAGAGTTGTTGAATTGTCTGCGTGTCTGAATGAGTCAGCCTTTGTTCTTTCGTGACTATGTTATTGTTCTTTCGCCACTCCAGATTCAGACGTAACTAAAGAGGGGCCCCTCTTATTACATTTTCGTAATACATATCACTCTTTTGGGTCATGACCCTTTCCTGAAATTGCTCACCACTTATCAAACAGTATAATAACGATTTCTACACCCCACTAATTAGTTAATATTATTGCAAAAAGCTCCCGACCTTCAACTGTCTTTCTTCTGGGTCGTCTGGCACGCATGTTGCTAAAACAGTGTGCAGCTCTTTTTAATTACAAAGGATAAAAGAACACTCGAAAAAGGCAAACCACTCTAAAGGGTGGGACGCAAAGCTGCTGGCCTAAGTCTTAAATTGCAAAGATAAGGTAGCAGGGCTGCCGGGCAGACGCAGCACCTCATAGAAGCTGTGTTGAGCACGGCTCAATACACACTGGAGGTGCTGTTATGTCAACTTCAAATATAATATCAACAAAATCTTTACGACCGCAATCATCCGGTTTTTTCCATTTTTGTGTTCTATTTCTTGCCGTTTTAGCCCCAATTCTTTTTCTATTCCCCCAAAATGTGTATGCGGCTGACGTAACATTGGCCTGGGATGCGAATAACGAGGAAGACCTTGCTGGATACAGAATTTTCTATCGGGAGGAAGGGCAGAACTACGATTACAACGTGCCTGGTTGGGAAGGTAGTGATACAACCTGTACCATTTCTAACCTTAACGACAATACCACATATTTTTTTGTAGCCAGGGCGTTTGACACTTCAAGCACGGAGAGTGGTAATTCCGACGAGGTGTGCTATCAACCAAACATAGCACCGACTGCTGATGCCGGAGCTGATCAGACAGTAAACGAAGGCGTAACTGTCACACTGAACGGGTCAAACTCAACCGATCCTGATGGCAGTATTGCAAGCTACCTGTGGACTCAAACAGCAGGTATGCCTGTAACCCTGTCTGATGCCGCCTCAGCAATGCCGAGTTTCACAGCACCGGACGTTGACGCAGACGGTGAAACGCTCACCTTCCTGTTGACCGTAACAGACAACGGCGGCCTGCAAGCTACTGACACCTGTATCGTGAACGTCTCCTGGGTGTATGAGCCCCCAACTCTCAACAGTGTTTCTATCACTGGAGAAAGTTCGGTGAATGAAAATGCCACCTCTAATTACACAGCCACTGCCACATTCAGCGACGGGACCACCGAGACCATCACAGAAAGTGTCACCTGGTCCGAAGACTCTTCCTTTGCCACCATGAATAGCATC
>DAOUTV010000159.1 GCA_030668505.1 Desulfobacterales bacterium
ATTTACAATATGGAAGGGCGGAGGCACAACCCTCCAGGTATTAGTTCCTTAGTTCTAAAATTTGTGTTTTTTCTGGCAGAACATTGTTGCTGTGTTCAGCAAAAAGTGAGCTAAAGTGCCTAAAATGAGCTAAAGTTAATGTGCACGCCTTCGGCGTGGTCAGTCTTAAAAACAGGTTGCGCCAGGGGCGCATTCCACAACGTTAGTTCACTCTAGTTCACTTTAGGCACTTCTTTTTGGTCCCGGCTTGTCCGGGTTAGGTATCTGGCATACAATTAATGCTTGACAAATATTGCAGGACTGAATAGTTTTAATTTTTTATCAAATTGGAAAGGAGCGAACACTTTGGCAATTCACAAATCGGCCATTAAGAGGGCCAGGCAAAACAGGGACAGAAACCTTCGCAACAAATTAAGACGAACGCGCGTAAAAAACGTAATTAAGCACGTCAGGGCTGCCATCAACGAAAAATCTCCGGAAGCTGCGCAGACTGCTTTGGCTGCAGCCATACCTGTTATCCATAAAGCAGCTCAAGAAGGAGCCATCCACAGAAACACAGCTTCCAGAAAGATATCCCGCCTGACTAGGCACGTTAACGCCATCGCTGCGTAATCACAAACTCAGCAAATCTCAGAAGCCCTGAAGGATTCGGTTATGGATCTTTTCGGCCAATCGTTCGGACATGGCTTCTATTGCCGCCCTTCTATCCTTCTCAGTTGCCAACTTATCTGAAGGAACGACCTTAAAGGCTTCTTTGTCAGACAGGGACTTATTTGACCATATAACATTGCCGTCGGCCCGTTCCAGGGCTAAATCAAGGGTGATGATGACACGGCGTTCAGCAGAGTCGTAGCTTGCAGTGTAAGCAATCGTCTCCTCACTCAAGGACATAATTGTACCGCTCAAAACCGCATCAGCCGTATCTTTCCCTACCACGCGAAGCACCTTGCTTCGGGTAAACTCATAGGTTATATCGCTCGTAAAGACCGTTTCAATCCCTGATTCCGAGGTTCGGTTCTCCAATACAGTAATGGCAATCGTACTCACACTCTCGGGCGCCATCAGGGCCATTCCTTCGAAGTGATACCCGCAGCCGGCCGCTGCCACAAAAACAACCAAGGCGACTATTGCCTTCCCTATCTCCTTATACTGCATGCCCCGTTTCTCCATCAAATTGGTCACTTGTCATTTGTCATTGGCCTGCCCCGTGAAGTCGCTTTTTCTACTTCACTGGGGTCATTGGTTTTGCCGGAATCATACATCCAGCAGCCAGCTAAACCACTACATTTACCAGCTTCTTTTTTACCACGATAACCTTCTTCACCGGCCGCCCTGCAATGCGTTCCACAATCCTGTCATTGGTCAGTGCAGCCGTCTTTATAGCCTCGTCATCCGAATCAGCAGCAATATTGAACCTGCTCCTCACCTTGCCGTTGACCTGCACAACGATCAGGATCTCGTCTTCTACAATAGCCTCATCACGATATTTGGGCCAGGCTGCCTCTACCACGCTTCCGGAGTTGCCCAGAGCCTCCCACAATTCCTCGGCCAAATGCGGCACAATAGGCGATAATAGGACTATGACGGTTTCTACGGCCAACCTTAACACTGAAGCGCCCTCTGGCGTCGAAAGGACATCTTCCTTGACAGCCTGTATAGAATTCACAAGTTCCATGACGGCACTGATTGCCGTATTAAAGTGAAACCTTGTCTCAATATCATTTGTCACACGCTTGATAGTCTGATGGGTCTTTCTGTAAAGGTTTCTTAGGTCTTCGACAAGCTCTTCGCCCCCATCAAAGGACTTAACGTTCAGTATATGGGCCCTATGTTCTGCCACCAGCCGCCATACCCTCTTGAGAAAGCGGTAAGCTCCTTCCACTCCCTGATCGTTCCAGTCAAGGTCCCGCTCCGGCGGCGCTGCAAAAAGACAAAAAAGCCTGAGGGTATCGGCCCCATATTTATCTATGAGGACATTGGGATCGACTACGTTCTTTTTTGACTTGGACATCTTTTCGATCCGTCCAACCTCAACCTGGCTTCCACAAATCTTACAGGTTCGGCCCTGGTCATTCTCCACGACCTCTTCAGGAAACAAGAACCCATGGTTTGCACATCTAATGGTCTCCTTACAAACCATCCCCTGAGTCAGCAAACGTGTAAAGGGCTCCTTGAAGGTAACCAGCCCAAAATCCTTGAGCACCCTCGTAAAATACCGCGAATAAAGGAGATGGAGAATCGCATGTTCAATGCCGCCAATGTACTGGTCGACAGGCATCCAGTAATCCACGGCCTTCTTGTCAAACATCCCCTGATCATAATTTACACTGCAATATCGTTCAAAGTACCATGAAGATTCCACAAAGGTATCCATAGTGTCGGTCTCGCGACGTGCATCAAGATGGCCGCATTCGGGGCATGAAGTCTTCACAAAGCTTTCAAGTTCCGGCAAGGGGGATTTACCCCCTTTCAGCATATTGGCATCTTCGGGCAGTATCACGGGCAGTTGTTCTTCAGGAACCGGTACCACCCCGCATTTTTCGCAATAGACAATAGGGATAGGGGCACCCCAATATCTTTGACGTGAAATCCCCCAGTCTCGGAGCCTGAAGTTAACAGCTCTTTTCCCGATCTTTTTCTCCTGCATATAGTCTGCGATGTTATCAAGAGCCTTTATGTTTCCCAACCCGTCAAAGGGCCCGGATCGAACCAATATTCCTTCATCTACATAAGCTTCTGTCATGGTTTCCGGGTCAAGTTTTTGTCCCTTAGGCTGAATCACTACAACAATCTCAATGCCGTACTTTCGGGCAAATTCAAAATCTCGCTGGTCATGGGCCGGTACCGCCATGACCGCACCGGTCCCATATTCCATCAATGCAAAGTTGGCAGTAAAGATATGCATCCGCCGCTTGCTAAAAGGGTTAATACAATAAGCCCCTATAAAGACACCCTCTTTTTCATAATCATCGGATGTGCGTTTGGCCTTGTCCTGACGGCGCATGCGCTCAACAAAGGCCCGAACTTCGGCTTCCTGCTCGGTTCCTGCAGCAAGCTTGAGAACCAGCGGATGTTCCGGAGCCATGCACATAAAGGTGGCACCAAACACGGTGTCCTGACGCGTCGTGAACACCTTGATGTGACCGTCACCATTCTCCAGAGGGAACCGGATCTCAGCTCCCAGGCTCTTTCCAATCCAGTTTTCCTGCATGGCCACTACTTTGTCGGGCCACCCCGGGAGATGGTCACAGTACTTTAAAAGGTCATCAGCATAATCGGTAATACGGAAAAACCATTGATCCAGCTCCTTTTGTGTTACTACCTGGCCGCACCGCCAACACAAATCTGCCTCTACCTGCTCATTGGCCAAGACCGTCCGGCAGTCTTCGCACCAGTTTACAAAAGATTTCTTCCTGTATACCATCCCCCTTTTGAACATCTTGACAAAAAGCCACTGTTCCCAATGGTAGTATTCGGGCTTACAAGTGGCCAGTTCTCGATCCCAGTCATAGCTAAACCCAAGTCGTTTGAGCTGGGTGCGCATGGTGTCAATGTTTTGATATGTCCATTTGGCCGGGTGTACGTTGTTGGCTAAAGCCGCATTCTCTGCCGGCATCCCAAAGGCATCCCACCCCATGGGGTGAAGGACATTGCAACCCTGCATGCGTTTGTATCGCGCCACCACATCTCCTATGGCATAGTTGCGCACATGTCCCATATGGATGTTGCCCGACGGATACGGAAACATCTCCAACAAGTAATACTTCTTCTTGGCAGGGTCTTCTTCTACGCTGAATAACCGGTTATCTTGCCAGATTCTCTGCCACTTCGATTCTACAAATTCAGGGTTGTATTCTTTCTGCATAGCATTCCTCTTTACCCGAACAAACTTAGGGGCTTCGCCCCAACACTCCATTACTCCATCTATACAGCCTATATCACGACGGCACGTGGATCAAAGACCGGCCCGTCTGTGCAAGCATGGAGATATGCTCCAGGGTTGCCGGCCTTTTCAACCGCACATCCCAGGCAGACCCCAAAACCGCAGGCCATGACCGTCTCCAGAGAGACCTGGCACGAAACCTCGTACTTGTCGGCCATATCACTGACAGCTTTGAGCATCCCCGTCGGGCCGCAGGCATAGATCATATCCGGTTTCCCATCAACCTCCAACGCCTGTTGAACGATTGACGTGATGAGGCCCTTCTCACCGAGGGTGCCGTCCTCAGTAGTTATGGCAACCTTAGTACCCATTGACTCAAACGCTTCCCCACAGAGTATGTCGGCAGACGTCCTGCCTCCCAGGAAGACCGTGGGCCTTACCCTCATTGACTCCACCAGAAAAAGGGCAAGATAATGAAGTGAAGCGACCCCAACACCACCGGCTATAAGAAATACGTCACAGATGCCCTCAGGACAAGAAAACCCGTTTCCAAGGGGGCCCAACACGTCTAACAAATCTCCGGCTTTAAGCCCGGACATAGCATGGGTGGTTTTTCCCACAACTTTATACAAGAGTTCAAACCCGCCAACCTCATCCCCTTCGGTAAGCCGGCTGTGAACAGAAAAAGGTCTACGCAAGAGGGGAATATTTCTGTCCGGCAGCCTGACCATGACGAACTGCCCGGGATGGGCCATGCGGGCCAACTCCGGAAAGGCGAGCCCCATTCTAAAATAGTCTGGTCCTACCTTTATATGATGTAATATCCGGACTTTCTTCTGAAATAATTCTTTCATACCGACTACAGTACCTAACCCTTTACCAAATCTCGCCCGCTCCCCCCGGTCGCTCGAGCTCTCAGAGATCACCAAGACAACTCTTCTTTGGCCTGATTTTTGAGAGAAAAAATCAGGCCAAACAATCAGTCCGCCTGTACATTTATGATCATGCTAATGCCCTGTCCGTCTTGCCAACATATCCCGCGACAGCGGGATGGCAGTCTTAGCAGATTTCCCCTCTCAGGAAATCTGCTAAAAAACTCTGTGGCTCTGCGGGCTCTGTGAGAGATAAATAGTCATATCTAACCATTACACGAGCTTGACAACGCCACATAACCTTAATTCTCTGTTAATCAGCTCTGTGGGCTCTGCGAGAGACAAAATCACTTGGTTTTGTTCATTACCTGTTATTGGCCAAGATCTTCTCGATGATTCTGGAAGTAGAGGCACTTTCTGTCAACGGGATCCGAATCACCCTCCCACTCATTGCCTCAACAACGTCTCTTCCTACAATAGCATCCTCTTCCCAGTCCGCCCCCTTGACCAGGACATCGGGCATCACCAATCGGATCGTCACCAGAGGGTCAGGCTCGTCAAAGAGCGTTACAAAGTCCACACACGCCAGAGCTGCCAGGACCTCAGCACGCTGGTCTTCAGGAACAATCGGACGTCCCGGCCCTTTGATCCGGCGAACGGAACTATCGGAATTTACGCCTACCACAAGGACATCCCCC